>JBBREW010000076.1:0-9182 GCA_038225335.1 Rhodobacterales bacterium | reverse complement strand
AACCTGCAACCCCTGCTGGAGGCGATCTTTGTCCGCGCCGACAGTGACATCATGTCGGTGGCGGACCTGCGCGGCCAGCGGATGACCGATGGTTACACCGCGCAGAACACGATCCTGCCGCAGCTGTCGGCAATCTATGCCACCGCAGGCATGACCCGTGACGATGTCGAACAGGTGTCGGTGGCGTCGGTCGTGGCGGGGGCGGACGCATTCATGGCGGGCGATGTGGCCGGGTTCATCTTTGCCCATGGTGCGGGCAAGGTGCGCGAGGCCGATGCGTCGGTGGGTGGCCTGCGTGCGCTGCCGATTGACGATCCCAGCGACGCGGTTCTGGCGGCTGCGCGCGAACACTGGCCCACTGCGTTCTTTGCGGACATGGCGGCAGGATCGGCCCCCGGCGTGATCGAGGACGGTGTGTACTTTGCCTTCCCGCAGGTGGTGTTCACCCATGCGGATGTGCCCGACGAGGTGGTTTATCAGATGGCCAAGGCGATCTATGAACAGGCCGATTTGATGACCCAGACCTTTGCCCCGATGGGCGCTTTCGATCCCGAAACGATGTCAGACGAGACTGGCCGGGTCGAGGTCCATCCGGGTGCGCTGCAATTCTTTACCGAAGCCGGTTTGCAGTAAGGTCTGGAAAAAATGGCAATCGACATGACCGAAAAGGTGCCGGCAGGCCTGCGCCCCGGGATCTGGCGGCCGCTGGCGGATGGTCTGGCCATCCTGCTGACGGTGACCGCGATCAGCTGGGCGTTCTCGCTGAACCGGTATCTGGGTCTGGGCCTCTATCCCGAGCAGTTCTTTGCTCTGATGCTGGCACTGGTCCTGCCGATTGCCTATCTGACGCTGCCGGCGCGCAAGGGTGCGCCCCGGATCAGCGTGCCTTGGCACGATGTGGCGCTGGCCATCATTTCGTTTGCGGCCTTCACCTTTGTCGTGGTGCGCTATCCCGATCTGGTGCTGATGATCTTTTCCAAGCCGCTGGAAATCTGGCTGCCCGGCTTGATCATCATCGGCGTCACGCTGGAGGCGCTGCGCCGCGCGACCGGTTGGGCGCTGGTGATCATCATCGCGATTTTTCTCCTGTATGCATTGTTCGGAAATCTGGTGCCCGGCAGGTTGCAGGGGCGGCCGCAGGACTGGCAGATGCTGGCGGGCTACATGGCAGTGGATGCCAACGGGATGCTGGGGCTGCCGATGGCGGTGGCGTCCACCGTGGTCGTCGCCTTCATCCTGTTCGGCACGTTGCTGAACGTGACGGGCGGATCGCAATTCTTTACCGATGCGGCGATGATCGGCATGGGTCGCTATCGCGGCGGGTCGATGAAAATCGCAGTTGTGGCATCCGGCTTGTTCGGGTCGATCAGCGGATCTGCGGTCGCCAACGTCGTCGGCACCGGCGTGGTGACGATCCCGATGATCAAACGCGACGGCTATCCCGCACACAAGGCCGCCGCGATCGAGGCTGTCGCGAGCACCGGCGGGCAGCTGATGCCCCCAGTCATGGGGGCGGCGGCGTTCCTGATGGCAGAGTTTCTGGCGATCTCCTACGGGGCGGTCGTGCTGGCGGCACTGGTCCCCGCAATTCTGTATTACGTCGCCCTGTTCATTCAGGCTGATCTGGAGGCGGCCAAACTGGGTATCAAGGCGATCCCCAAGGCCGATATCCCGGATCGTCGGCTGGTCGCGCGCGGTGGCCATTTCGCGCTGGCCTTTGCGGTGTTGATCTATCTGCTGTTCTGGCAGGGTTATCAGCCGGAGCGGGCCGCGATCTGGTCGGCGCTGGTGCTGATCGCCACGTCGATGATCATCGGTTATCGCGGGATGCGGCCCTCATGGCGGGTGATCTGGTCGTCGCTGGCAAAGACCGGCCACGGCGTGGTCGAGATCCTGTTGATCTCGGCGGCATCGGGCATCGTGATCGGCGTGCTGAACGTCACGGGCCTCAGCTTCAACCTCACCTATGCGCTCGTGCAGGTTGGCAATGGCAATGCGCCGCTGTTGCTGGCGCTGTCCGCAGTCGTCTGCATCATCCTTGGCATGGGACTGCCAACGCTGGGAGTCTATGTTCTGCTGGCCGCGCTGGTCGCACCGGCGCTGATCGAGGTCGGGATCGAACCCATTGCGGCGCATCTTTATGTGCTGTATTTCGGCATGATGTCGATGATCACACCGCCGATCGCGATGGCGGCGTTTGCGGCGGCGTCGATTGCCAAGGCACCGGCGATGGCCGCGGGCTGGGCTGCCATGCGGTTTGGCTGGTCAGCCTATGTGATCCCAGTGCTCTTCGTGTTTTCACCGACCCTGATCCTGATCGGCGCCCCGCTGGAGATTGCCATCGCGGTGGTCACTGCGGTTGTCGGCGTCTGGCTGATCTCGGCGGCTTTTGCGGGCTATTTCAGCCAACGGCTGTCTGCGGTCATGCGGGTGCTTTTCGGAGCCTGCGGCCTGATGGCGCTGACACCGGCAGGCATGTTCCAAGGCGCGATCTATACGGACATCATCGGCGTGCTGGGCGGCGTGGTCCTGATGGTGATGGACATGCGCCGCGCACGCGCAACGGAGGCCCTTGTATGAGCAGCAACACATGAGCACCGGAGTAGGAAGCGGCGAGCGGATTCTGGGCATCCTTGATCTGTTTACAGAGGACAAGCTGGAATGGACCGCCGACGAAATGATGGCGGTCCTCGGTTACAGCAGACCGACCTTGTACCGCTATATCAAGGCGCTGAAGGACAACGGATTTCTGACACAAAGCGGAACCCTTGGTTTGACACTGGGGCCGCGGGTGGTTGAGCTGGATTTCCTGATGCGCAAATCCGACATTCTTTTGCGCGAAGGGCGAGTGGTGATCCGCGATCTGGCTGCGCTGTGCCCCAGCACGACGCTGCTGGTGCGTTGGTATGGCAACAAGCTGCTGTGCATCGCATCCGAAGTGTCCACGCCGGATCCCAGATCAAGCTATCCGCGGGGCCGCCCGATGCCTTTGGCACGGGGTGCCATCTCTCGGGCCATTCTGGCGCATCTGCCCCGGCGACAGATGCTGGCCAAGATCACTGAAAACCTGCCGGCCCTGCGCAGCCTTGGTCTGGGCGAGACGGTTGAACAGATCGCGGAAACCCTGCGCCGCATGGGGCGCAGCGGCGCGCTGATCGCCTATGGCGAGGTGACAGAGGGTGTCGTCGGCGTCGCGGCGCCGGTGTTTGACGACAGCTCTGCCCCGGTCGCGGTGATCTGCATGACGATCAACCGCGACATCCTTGATGATACCCGGCTGGCCGCAATGGCCGATGCGGTCTGGGCCGCCGGTCAGGGATTGAGCGAGACCCTTGCGTCGCGGCGTGTCTTTGCGCTGGGCGAGATCTGAACCGACATTCACGAAAGGACTGATCATGAAAAAGATCGACGTATTCAACCACATCTGGCCGAAACCGTTCCACGACGCGCTGATCGCCCATGTCGGGCAGACCACTGACATCACCCGCCGGTCAGAGGCGGTGCCGATGATGACAAACCTAGACCGCCGGTTCGAGGTGATGGACATGTTCGGCGAAGACTATTGCCAGATTCTTTCATTGGCCTCGCCGCCGTTCGAGAAATATGCGGATCCGGCGACATCGCTGGAACTGGCGCGGATCGGGTCCGACAGCATGGCAGAGCTGTGCCAGAAATACCCCGACCGGTTTCCGGGGTTCATCGGCACCGCCGTGCTGAACAACCCGGATGCGATGGTCGAGGAGGCCCGGCGCAACATAGAAGATCTGGGCGCCTGCGGGATGCAGATATTTACCAATGTCGGTGGCAAGCCACTGGATGCCCCGGAATTCGCGCCATTCTTTGAATACATGGCCAGCAGCGGCAAGGCGGTCTGGATGCATCCGGCGCGGGGCGCGAACTTCCCCGACTATCTGAGCGAGGACCAGTCGGAATACGAGATCTGGTGGACCTTTGGCTGGCCTTACGAAACCTCTGCCGCGATGGCGCGGATGGTGTTTTCCGGCCTGTTCGACCGGTTTCCCGACCTGCAGGTGCTGACCCACCACGGTGGCGGCATGATCCCCTATTTCGAGGGGCGTGTCGGTCCCGGGTGGGACCAGATGGGGGCGCGGACCACGGATCGCGATCTGGCGGCGGTGCGCAAGGCGTTGAAGAAGCCGCATCTTGACTACTTCAAGGCGTTTCACGCCGATACCGCGACCTTTGGCTCGGCGCGGGCCATCGAACATGCCATCGCATTCTTCGGCGAGGACCGGGTGCTTTTCGCGTCCGATGCGCCGTTCGATCCCGAAGGCGGGCCGATGTATATCCGCGACACCATCGAGATTCTGGACCGGCTCGACATTTCTGACACGGTGCGACGCAAGGTCTATCAGGACAACGCGGCCAAACTGCTGGGCCTGACGTTTTGAGGAGGCTGGTATGCGTGTGATGGCCGCAGGGCATTATATCGACGGGCAGTGGCTGAATGACGGCGCGCAGGGCGACAGCGTCAATCCGGCCGACGACCGGGTGCTGGGACAGTTCCACGCCGGATCGGCGGCGCTGGTCGATCAGGCAGCACAGGTGGCGCGGCAGACATTCCTGCACAGTGACTGGGCCCATGCGCCGCGAATCCGCGCGCAGGCACTGTCTGAATTTGCCGATGCGATGTTTGCCGCGCGCGACGAGATTGCCGATCTGATCGTGGCCGAAAACGGCAAACTGCGCTCAGAGGCTGTCGGCGAGACGATGGGCTCCATTTCCGAAGCGCGCTATTACGCCGGGCTGGCCCGCACGATCCGGGGCACGATGCAGGAACTGCTGCCGGGGCAGCTCTCGTTGTTCCACCGGGAGGCGGCGGGGGTTGCGGGCATCATGGTGCCGTGGAATGCGCCGGTCACGCTGCTGGTGCGTTCGCTTGCCCCGGCGCTGGCGGCGGGCTGCACCTGCGTGATCAAGCCTGCCCTGCAGACCCCGCTGGTCCATGCGCGGATCATGCGCTGTCTGGACAGTTGCCCGTCCCTGCCTGCGGGGGTGGTCAATTCGGTGAACGAGGCGGGGACCGCCGTGGGGCAGGCCATCGTGGCGTCGCCCCTGATTGATGTCATTTCCTTCACGGGATCGTCGGCCACCGGCAAGGCGGTGATGGCCGGTGCGGCGCCCACCCTGAAACGGGTTGGGCTGGAACTGGGCGGCAAGGCTCCGGCGGTGATCTGCGAGGACGCCGATCTGGACCGGGCGGTGCGCGAACTGACCCATGGTGCCCTGACGATGGCGGGTCAGATCTGCGTCGCTGCGGCGCGGTTTCTGGTCCACGACCGGATTGCCCGCGACTTCACCGACCGGATCGTGGCGGCCTTTGCCGCCGTGCGGGTCGGCCCCGGCCATGATCCGTCCAGTCAGATGGGCAGCCTGATTGACCGCACCAACCAGTCGCGGTTGCAGGCGATCATCGCGCGCGCCGCTGACGAAGGCCGGATGTTGCTGCGTGGTACCGCGTCGGACAAAGGCGCGTTCCTGACGCCGACCCTGTTCGCCATCGATGATCTGTCGTCGTCGCTCGTGCAGGACGAGCTTTTTGGTCCGATCGTGACGATCGAGCGGTTTGGCGATGAATCAGAGGCGATAGCGATGGCCAATGCCACGCCCTATGGTCTGGCCGCCAGCGTGTTCACTGCCGATCATGCGCGCGCGTTGCGGATCAGCCGAGCGATCCGCGCAGGCACCGTCTGGGTCAATTGCCATATGAGGCTGGCCGCCGAGGCCGAAACCGGTGGCTTTGGGCAATCCGGTCTGGGGCGATTGCACGGACCAGAGGGGTTGGCGGATTTTCTGGAAACCAAGCATATTTATACCGAACAGGGGATGATCTGAACCATGTCAGCATCACAACACGATTACGAAGTGATCATTTCAGGTGGCGGGCCGGTCGGCATGGGCCTTGCCATCGAACTGGGGCAGCGTGGCATCAGCGTGTTGGTGATCGAACGCCACGCCCAGCCGCAGCCGGTGCCCAAGGGGCAGAACCTGACCCAGCGCACAACAGAGCATTTTCACGCCTGGGGTTGCGAGGCGGAACTGCGCGCCGCGCGCACGATCCCCAAAAACATGGGCATCGGTGGCCTGACGGCCTATGGCACCCTGCTGTCGGGTTACCACTATGACTGGCTGAACCGCGCTAGCGTCAATGATTATTATCGCACGACCAATGAACGGCTGCCGCAATACGCGACAGAGCGTGTCCTGCGCGCCCGCGCGGCCCAGGTCGCCACGATCGAAATCCGATATGGTTGGAGCGTTGTCGATGTGACCGACCAAGGGGCCGGTGTCGTGGTCGAAATCGCCGCGCGCGCGGGTGACGACCGCCAGACCCTGACGGCGGATTATGTCGTGGGCTGCGACGGGAGCAAATCCGTGGTCCGCACCGCGTGCGCGATCCCGCAAAAACAGTCCAACCACGACCAGATGATGGTGCTGCTTGTGTTCCGGTCCGACGCACTGAACACCCTGCTGGAGCGGTTTCCCGACAAGGCTTTCTACAACGTGCTGCACCCCGAACTGGAAGGCTACTGGCGGTTTTTCGGGCGGGTCGATGTGGGCAGCTGGTTTTTCCACGCGCCGGTGCCGCCCGGCACAACCGAGGATGCCGATTTCACCACGATGCTGCATCAGGCGGTTGGGCAAGCCTTTGATCTTGAGATCGACTACGTCGGGTTCTGGGATCTGCGGGTGTCGATCGCCGAACGCTATGGCGTCGGTCGGGTGTTGGTGGCGGGCGACGCGGCCCACAGCCACCCACCTTACGGTGGCTATGGCATCAACACGGGATTCGAGGATGCCCGCAATCTGGGCTGGAAGCTGGCCGCAAGTCTGCGCGGCTGGGGCGGGGCGGCGCTGCTCGACAGCTATGACGCGGAACGCCGTCCGGTGTTTGAATCGACCGCGCGCGATTTCATCGAACGCTTCATCAAGGAAGACGATGCGTTCCTGAGAACCTTTGATCCGGCCGTGGACCAATCCGCCTTCGAGGCGGCGTGGTATGCCCGCAATGCCGCCGCAGAGGAGGTCGCCGCCTTTGCACCGAACTATGTGGGATCGCCGATCGTAGCCGGCCCGTCCGGTCGACCCAGCGCGCGCGGCGATCACCAGTTCACCGCCCGCGCCGGGCATCATCTGGCCCCCGCGACCCTGTCGGATGGCCGGAATGTCTACGATACGCTGGGGACCGGCTTCACCCTGCTCGCGGTCGGTGGCGACAGCGATGTGGTGACACGGATCAGGGACGCGGCGGCAAAGATCGGCCTGCCATTGACCGTTGTCGTCGATGACGGTCCGACCCGCTATGGCGTGTCGCTGGTCCTGATCCGGCCAGACCATTATGTTGCCTGGGCCGGGGACCGGATGGATCATGCGGTTGCACTCTTGACGCAGGTCGTGGGCATTGAGAAAACCCAGGTCACCGACGCCGCTTTGGGCCGGCACGCTGCCGGGTAAAACAGCGCGCTGCGCCATCCGCATGTCCCTGCTGACTGCATGGTGCGGTCGCCGGGTAAAATCCACTTTTGTCCAGTTTTGTATAACAACCGGCCATCCGGCGTTTTGACCAAGACATCCTCAAGCGTCACCAGCACTTTTGCGTGGGTGCCACTGCGCGTATGCCAAAGCGCCGTGCCTAGCTTATATGTTGGATGGCACTGATAATGTCGGGAGTTTTTGCTGTCTTGGACAAAAAGTTGATATCAAGATTTCCGAAATACGCGTCATCGCCAAGATGAGCGTCGGTACGAAGAATAAACTTCACACCTTTATTGGTCAGAAAACGCGCCATGACTTCTGAAATTCGCTCCTCGAGATCGCCATCCAGAAGTACAATCAGACCTGTGTCGGTGCGTTTCAGAGATCGAAGAGCGGTAAATGCAGCTTCCGCTGCATCATATGGTCCGCGAACAGTTGCCCCCACCTCCCACAATGCAGCTGCAATCATGGTTCCGATCGTGGGGTCGGCTTCCACGATCATGACAACGTAGCCCTGGAGGGGTGAAGCAACAGTCATATTGCACCTTCAGACATATCTTGAACGCAAGGTTATGAAGCCTATCGCAGAGAAAAACGCTGACCCCTCAAAACCGCCGAATATACCGCCGGTTCCAATACCAGCTCATGCAACGCGTTTAAGAAACACAGTTGCCAGTGGTGGGAGTGTCAGTGTCGCGCTGTTCGGCAGGCCGTGCATTTCCTCATCCGTTGAAATGATCTTGTCATCGTTGCCGCATCCGCTGCCGCCATATTTGCTGGAATCGGTATTGACCATTTCTTTCCATTCGCCCGCGTGGGGCATTCCGGTGCGATAACCCTCTCTGAGGACGGGCGACAGATTGGTGATTGCGACGACGGGTTCCGTTCCCGCGTGGCCATACCGAATGAAACTGAAGACATTGTCGTTCGCGTTGCCGCCATCGATCCAGCGGAAGCCTTCCGGGCTGCAATCGCGTTCGTGCAAGGCACCTTCGCTGCGATACAGCGCATTCAGGTCAGCAACCAAGCGGCGCACGCCCTCATGGGCCGGGTCCTTGAGGAGATGCCAGTCAAGGCTACGGTCGTGGTTCCACTCGCGCTCCTGTCCGAATTCCCCCCCCATGAAGAGCAGTTTCTTGCCCGGGTGCCCCCACATGAAGCCGTAATATGCGCGAAGATTTGCGAATTGTTGCCAACGGTCGCCGGGCATCTTGCCCAGCATCGACCCTTTGCCATGAACGACCTCATCATGGCTCAACGGCAGCACAAAGTTTTCCGAAAAAGCATAGACGAGCCCGAATGTCATCTTGTCATGATGGTATTTCCGGTTGATCGGGTCTTCGGCCATGTATTGCAACGTGTCGTGCATCCATCCCATGTTCCACTTGAAATCAAACCCCAGCCCCCCCTCATCTATGGACCGGCTGACGCCCGGAAAGGCGGTGCTTTCCTCTGCTATGGTTGCAGTTCCCGGGGCGGCGGCGGCGACCTGCGCGTTGGTGCCGCGTAAAAAGTCGATGGCGTCGAGGTTCTCTCGTCCGCCATAGGCATTGGGAATCCACTCGCCTTCGTTGCGGGAGTAATCGAGATACAACATCGAGGCCACCGCATCCACGCGCAAGGCGTCGACGTGAAGATCCTTCAGCCAATAACAGGCAGAAGACCGCAGAAAATTTGCGACCTCG
>JBBREW010000075.1:0-9213 GCA_038225335.1 Rhodobacterales bacterium | reverse complement strand
CCATGCCCCCCCTGCCGCCATCATCGCCGCGGCCCCCGCCCCGTCCACCTGTAACTGGCCCGCGGGCCACAACAGCACCACCAGCCCGGTCAGCGCCACCGCCATGCCCGCAAGCGCGGGGACCGGGACCCGGACCCCGCGGCAGATGGCCGTGGCGAACATCCCCGCCTGCACCGTGGCAAACAGGATCAGCGCCCCCAGCCCGGCAGGCAGGCGCAGATAGGCCAGCGAAAAGCCGATCATGTAGATCGCCAGCGTCAGCGCACCAACCCCGCGCCGCAAGGACAGCCGGAAGCGCGGCGTTTCAGCATTTTTCCTGCGCCGCAGGGCCAGCAGGCCAAACAGGACCGCCACGCCCGCCGCCACGCGCAGGGTGGCAAAGGTCAGCGGCTGCATCCCGAGGTTGGCAATGCCGATGCGGGTCAGGATCGAATTGCCCGCAAAGGCCAGCATCGTCAGACAAACCAGCAAGACCAGCGCGCCGCGCCCCAACGTGGCGGGCATCAGCCGAAGGCCGCCGGATAGCGCAGTGCGGCGGATGGGGTCACGCCCCCTGCCCCGGCGATCAGCGTGGGGGCAGCCTGATCGGGCATCAGGTCCGTGGCGCGACACCCCGATCTGGTCAGAAATTGCGCCGGACCGGTGGCCACGACCGGGGTGCCTGTTGCATCGGCCCAAGCCGCGAGTTGTGCGACCAGCCTGCGCCCGTGACCGCGACCTTGCCAATCTGGCGCGATGGCGACCGGGGCCAGACACAGCCATCCGGCCGGGGCCCGCATCGCCGACAGGGCGTAATAGCCGATGACACCGGTGCCCAGCGGAATGACCTGTTCGCCCCGAATCGCACCCCCCGCGCGCAGATCGCGAACCAGATCGCGGGCGACGGCTGTGGGACAGGCGGCCAGCAGCAGCGCGTCGATCGCTGTCAGATCGGCGGGTGTGGCGGGGCGGATGAAACCGGGAAACTGCATGACGCTTGGTGCCGTGAAGGCGACCATTATGTAAAGCGGAACCTGACGGCCGCTGTCGTCAAGGCCGTCGTGCCATGCAAAAAGGGCGGCCCCGCAAAGGACCGCCCGATCTGATGTCTGTGACGTGTGGCGCGCCAGCGGCGCGGCGGATGGGCTGGTCGAGGGGGACTATGCACCCCCTTGCAGCCAACGCTGTTTCGGTCCGGAGACCGAAACTGCGTCTTACATCATGCCGCCCATGCCGCCCATTCCGCCCATGCCGCCCATGTCGCCGCCGCCGCCGTTGCCGCTGTCCTTTGACGGACGATCGGCAACCATGGCTTCGGTGGTGATCAGCAGGCCTGCGACCGATGCTGCATCCTGCAGCGCGGTGCGGACAACCTTGGCCGGGTCGATGACGCCGAACTTGAACATGTCGCCATATTCTTCGGTCTGCGCGTTGAAGCCAAAGGTCTTGTCGTTGGAGTCGCGGATCTTGCCCGCAACAACCGAACCGTCCACGCCGGAGTTTTCGGCGATCTGGCGCAGCGGTGCTTCGAGTGCCTTGCGGACGATAGCAATACCGACGTCCTGATCAGAGTTCGCACCCTTCAGGCCGTCCAGCGATTTGCCAGCCTGCACAAGAGCGACACCGCCGCCGACGACGATCCCTTCCTGCACCGCAGCACGGGTTGCGTTCAGCGCGTCGTCGACGCGGTCCTTACGCTCTTTCACTTCGATTTCGGACATGCCGCCGACGCGGATCACGGCAACACCGCCAGCCAGTTTGGCCACGCGCTCTTGCAGCTTCTCTTTGTCGTAGTCAGAGGTCGTCTCTTCGATCTGACCGCGGATCTGGGACACGCGTGCCTCGATCTCGGCCTTCTCGCCAGCGCCGTCGATGACGGTGGTGGTGTCTTTCGTGATCGTGACGCGCTTGGCAGAACCCAGCATGTCGATGGTCACGTTTTCCAGCTTCATGCCGAGGTCTTCGGAGATGACTTGACCACCGGTCAGGATCGCGATGTCCTGCAGCATGGCCTTGCGACGGTCACCGAAGCCCGGTGCCTTCACGGCGGCGATCTTCAGGCCGCCACGCAGCTTGTTCACGACCAGTGTGGCCAGTGCTTCGCCTTCGACGTCTTCAGAGATGATCAGCAAGGGCTTGCCGGACTGGATGACGGATTCCAGCAGGGGCACCATTGGCTGCAGCGAGGACAGTTTCTTTTCGTGCAGCAGGATGATGACATCGTCGAGTTCGACAGTCATCTTTTCCGAGTTGGTCACGAAGTAGGGCGACAGGTAGCCGCGATCGAACTGCATGCCTTCGACAACATCGGTTTCTGTTTCCAGACCCTTGTTTTCTTCGACGGTGATGACACCCTCGTTGCCGACCTTCTGCATCGCATCAGCGATCTGACGACCGATTTCTGCTTCGCCGTTGGCGGAAATGGTGCCGACCTGCGCGACTTCGTCGCTGTCGGTCACATCACGGGCCGCGGCCTTGATCGCTTCGACGACCTTGGCAGTTGCCATGTCGATGCCGCGCTTGAGGTCCATCGGGTTCATGCCGGCGGCGACGGATTTCATGCCTTCGCGCACGATGGCCTGTGCCAGAACCGTGGCGGTCGTGGTGCCGTCACCGGCCTCGTCATTGGTGCGCTGGGCAACTTCCTTGACCATCTGCGCGCCCATGTTCTCGAACTTGTCTTCCAGTTCGATTTCCTTGGCGACAGAGACACCGTCCTTTGTGATGCGCGGTGCGCCAAAGGATTTGTCCAGGACAACGTTACGACCCTTCGGGCCCAGCGTCACCTTGACGGCGTCGGCGAGGATGTTCACGCCGCGCAGCATGCGGTTGCGGGCGTCGGTGCTGAATTTGACGTCTTTAGCTGCCATTTTCATGTGCTCCTTGAATGTTCAGTTATGGTGGAAAAGCGGCGGGCCATCAGGCCCCCTGCGACATCACATGATGCCGAGGATGTCGCTTTCCTTCATGATCAGCAGGTCTTCGCCATCGAGCTTGACCTCGGTGCCGGACCATTTGCCGAACAGGATCTTGTCACCGGCCTTCACGGCCATTTCAATCAGTTCGCCGTTGTCCTTGCGGGCGCCGGTGCCGACGGAAACGATCTCGCCTTCGGCGGGCTTTTCCTTGGCGGAATCAGGAATGATCAGACCGCCCTTGGTCTTGTCTTCGCCTTCAATGCGACGGACCAGCACGCGGTCGTGCAGAGGTTTGAATGCCATCTTGTGAACCTTCCTCGTAGAGTTTCAATTTCGTTAGCACTCACCGAAGCAGAGTGCCAGCGCGCCCTAGTTAGGGTCGCCGCCGGGCGCTGTCAACAGATTTGCCACAGTCCCCGCCTGAAACGTCCGCACCGGCGGAAAACCCCATGACAGCGGGGCGTGCTGCTTGCTAGGTCACGCGGACTTTCGACACGGCAAAGGATGACACGCATGCAACATGGACCCCATATCACCCGACGGTGACCGCATCGCACGGCGCAGCTCCGGCTGGCCCGCATCCTCATATCCGACGTCAAAAGGCATGTTCCATGCACCCTCCCTTCATCGTGACCGACGCCCGCGTCGGTCGTGCCGCCGCACATCTGACCCCGCCCCGGCGCGGCGCTGCCACGCGGCTGACCCTGTCGCCCGCCACCCTGCCCCACCGGCCACCGGCCCCTGCCGCACTGCGGGCAGGCGCCGTCGTGGATCTGCCGCCCCTGCGCGCCGTGCCGCACCTGCGGATCGTGCCGCCCCCGACGCACCGTCTGCGTGACCGGATCGGGCGCTGGCTGATCCGGCTGGGGCAACGTATGATCCTGACGCACCACCCCGGCTGACCCTGCGGTCAGCTGGTCCGCCCCTTGATGCGACAAAGGAAGTCCCATGCGCCCCTTGCTGTTCGTCCTGCTGTGTCTGCTGCCCCTACCCGCTGCGGCCCTGTGCCGTGGCGACGACATCCGCGACCGCCTGTCGGCCGCGGACCTTGCGGCGGTGGATGCAGCCGTCGCCGCGACGCCCTTTGCCACCGGATACCTGCACCGCGCCACAAAGGACGACCGGCAGATCACCGTGATCGGAACGATGCACCTGCACGACCCGCGGCTGGCGCCCATCGCCGCACGGGTCGCCCCCGATGTGGCCGCAGCGGGCCTGCTGCTGGTCGAGGCCGGACCAGAGGAAGAGGCGGCGATGACCGCCGCGATGACCGCCGATCCGACCATCATGTTCATGCCCGACGGCCCGACCCTGCCCGAACAGCTGGACGAGGATGTCTGGCAGGCGCTGGTGCTCGCGGTCAGCGACCGGGGCATTCCTGCGGTTCTGGCGTCACGGATGCAGCCTTGGTATCTGGGGCTTGTGCTGGCGATCCCGCCTTGCGCGATGGATGACCTGACCGCCGGACGCGCCGGGCTGGATGCGGCGCTGATCGCGCAGGCGCAGGACGCGGGTGTGCCCGTGCAGGCGCTTGAACCCTGGGACACCCTTTTCGACATCATGCGCGCCGACCCGATCGCGGTGCAACTGGATCAGCTGCGCCTTGCCCTGTCGCCGCCCGCGTTGCAGCAGGACATGTTCGCGACCATGCTTGATCATTATTTCGCAGGCGACATCGCCGCCTTGTGGGAGGTGTCCCGCGCGGCCGTCCATTTGCTGCCCGACACCGATCCCGCACAGATGGACGCCCTGTTCGCCCTGTCGGAACAGCAACTGCTGCATGACCGCAACCACAACTGGATGCCGGGCATCCTGTCGGCGGCGCAGGACCACCCCCGGCTTGTCGTGGCCGTCGGTGCCGCCCACCTGCCCGGCACGACAGGCGTGCTGAACCTGCTGGCGCAGGACGGCTGGACGATCACGACGCTGGACTGATGCGGGCGATCAGTCCGCCTCGTCGCCCCAGTCCGCCAGCCCGCGCCGCCCGGCGGGCGTCAGATCATAGATGCCGCGACTGACCCGGGCAAACCAGCCATAGTGGTCATCCGCCATGATCTGCGTGGCGGCAGGCACTTCGGCCCAGGCCTTGATCCGGGCGCCCGACGAAGGGCCATGCACCGCCAGAAAGCGCGCGCAGGCGATGGCATCCTGCCGGTACCCGGTGACAAGGCCGTGGCGCGTGGCGCCGCCCGCATTGGGATCGCCCTTCAGCCGGGCAAAGGCCTTTTTCAGACGCTGGGTCTTTTTGGGTTGCTTGCGCGGCACGAAGGGTCCGGGATCGGCCAGCACCTCGACCAGACCATCGCGCAGGCGGACGGTCATGACCCCCAGACCCAACCGCCGCGCCAGTCCGACATTGGCCAGCAAGGCACGCCGTTGCCCGCCTGCGGGCACGGCCAGATAGACCGCATCGGTGATCCCCTGCCGCGCGATGCCCTGATGGAACAGGGTCAGCGAGAACGCGGCCTTCAGTTCGACGACCAGAATATGGCCGTCCTTCATGGCCACGACATCGGCGGCGCCCACTTCGCCTTTCACGTCATAGCCCAGCCGCGTCAGATGCGATTTGACGGGCGGATAAAGATCGGCTTCGCGCGGCTTTGTCATGATGTTCCCGGTCGCTGCGTGACAGCCCGGCCTATCCCCCATATAAGGCGGCAAAACATCCACGACCCAAGGTGAAATGACAATGACCACACTGATTTTCGGCCACAAGTCCCCCGACACCGATTCCACAGGGTCGCCCCTGATCTGGGAGTGGTTCCTGAAAGATGCGGGCATCGACGCCCGCGCGGTCCTGTTGGGCCAGCCCAATACCGAAGCAGCCTTTGTCGTGCAGCGGTGGGGATTTGCCACGCCGGACATCATCCGCGATGTGACCGATGGCCAGACCTGCGTCATCGTCGACACCAACAACCCGGCGGAACTGCCGGAAAACATCAATGGCGCGGATGTGCAGGCGATCATCGACCATCACCTGCTGGTCGGCGGCATCAAGACAAAGCGCCCCATCGACGTCACCATCCGCCCGCTGGCCTGCACGGCCACCATCATGCACCAGCTGATGGGTGACAAGGCGGCCGGCATGCCCGATGGGATCAAGGGGCTGATGCTGTCGTGCATCCTGTCCGACACCCTTGCCTTCCGGTCGCCCACCACGACGCCCGTGGACAAGGCGCTGGCCACATCCCTTGCCGCCGATCTGGGCATCGACATCACGTCCTATGCGGACGAGATGTTCGCCGCCAAGTCCGACGTCTCTGCCTTCTCGGATGCGGAACTGCTGCGGATGGACAGCAAGGAATACAAGATCGACCAGACCGCGTTCCGCGTATCCGTCCTTGAAACCACATCGCCCGCCGCGATCCTGTCGCGCAAGGATGCGCTGGTTGCCGCCATGCCCGCCGTGGCAGCCGAAGACGGCGTTGATCAGGTGCTGCTGTTCGTGGTGGATATCATCCGCGAAGAAGCGACGATGTTGCTGCCCAACGATCTGACAAAGCAGGTCGCCCGCGCATCATTTGGCGCCGATACCAGCGGTGATACCGTTGTGCTGCCCGGCGTGATGAGCCGGAAATTGCAGATCATCCCCAACCTGAAGGCCTGAAACCAAAGGCCCAAACTGAACACGTGACATCGCGCGGGGCGCGCGGGCAACCCCGCCCCCGCCTCGCTTTATTCGAAATACTCCCGCCGGAGGCCCCTCCGCCCGCCACAGGCACAACCTTGCCGCAGCGCGCCCTTCCGCAGTCCCGCACAAAGGCATCCCCATGACCCGGATCATCCACAGCTTTCTTGATATCGCAGGCGACTATGATGCGGCTTTTGTCGATCTTTGGGGCTGCATGCACAACGGCGTCACCGCCTTTCCGGCGGCGGTGCAGGCGATGCAGGATTACCGCCGGGCCGGGGGGCGGGTGATTCTGGTCACCAACGCGCCCCGGCCATGGCCTTCGGTGCAGGTCCAGATCGGGCGCATGGGGATCCCCGACGATTGCTGGGACGCCATCGCCACGTCAGGCGATTCGGCGCGTGCTGCGATGTTCGCGGGCGCGGTGGGGTCCGATGTCTATTTCATCGGCGAAGATCACGATCAAAGCTTTTTCAAACCCATGGAACTGCTGGCCGATCCGGTCACCATCCGGCAGGTGCCGCTGGATCAGGCAACGGGCATCGTCTGTTGCGGGCCCGCCGATCCACAGGCTGATCCATCGGTCTATCGCCCGCAGTTTCTGGCCGCCAAACAGCGCGGGCTCAAATTGCTGTGCGCGAACCCGGATATCGTCGTGGACCGGGGTCACAGCCGGGAATGGTGCGCCGGTGCGCTGGCGCAGCTTTACACCGACATGGGCGGCGAAAGCCTGTATTTCGGCAAGCCGCATCCGCCGATCTATGATCTGGCCCGCCGCAGGCTGGCGGCGCTGGACGACGGCGCGGACCTCTCGCGGATCATCTGCATCGGGGACGGGATCCACACCGATATTCTGGGGGCCCAGCAAGAGGACCTTGATTCCCTGTTCATCACCGGGGGGCTGGCCGCCGCAGAAACAGCGACGCTGGACCTTCACCCGGCCGACGCGGACCTGACGCAATATCTGGCCCGCGAACAGGCCAACCCGACCTTTGCGATCGGTTTCCTGCGCTGAACGGGCAGCTTGACATTGTGCAATTGCAGCGTAATTTAGTTACAAATTAAACGCCATTGGCGATGGATTGTGACGTGAAGGAACGCGACATGCTGGATAACGCCCCCCGTGGCACGATCGTCATCGAAGATATTGCCATCGGGATGATCCGGTCCCTGCGCAAGATCGTCACAGATGCGGATATCGAGATGTTCGCCGAGGTCAGCACCGACCGCAATCCCGTGCATCTGGACGAGGCTTATGCCCGGGACACCATCTTTGAAGGGCGGATCGCGCACGGGATGCTGACCGCCGGGCTTGTGTCTGCGGTGATCGGGGAACAATTGCCCGGCCACGGCACGGTTTATCTGGGCCAGTCCCTGCGGTTTCTGGCCCCCGTGCGCCCCGGCGACATGGTCACGGCAGAGGTCGAGGTGACGGCCATCGACTATGGCAAGCGCAAGGTCACGCTGGATACCCGCTGCCTTGTGAACGGGAAAAAAGTCCTGACCGGAGAGGCGGTCGTGCTGGCCCCTTCTGCCAAGTTCGACTGACGCCACCACAGCCTTCGGACCGCTTGCACCTGTCTGTGTGGCACGCTAGGCAAAGCCATGCGTATCATCCGTGACACCCTGTATCTTGACCCCGCTGACCGTGGCGCTGTTGCCGCCATCGGGAACTTTGACGGGGTGCATCTGGGGCACCGCACGGTGATCGACGCCGCCCGCGTGGCAGCCGACCGTCTGGATGCGCCACTGGGTCTGATGACGTTCGAGCCGCATCCCCGTCAGTTGTTCAACCCCGATGCGCCGCCCTTTCGCCTGATGAACGCAGAGGCGCGCGCGAACGAGCTGATCAAGCTCGGGGTGCAAAAGCTGTATGAAGTGCCGTTCAACGCCGCCCTTGTGGCCCTGACCCCGCAGGATTTCGCGCAACAGATCATCCACGACCGCCTTGGCCTGCGCCATGTGGTGGTGGGGTCGGATTTCTGTTTCGGGCGGGCGCGGGCGGGCAAGGCGGCTGACCTGCAACGCTTTGGCGAGGCGATGGGATTCGGCGTGACGGTGGCACCGCTGCTGGAACTTGATGGCGGGCGCGTCAGTTCAACGGCGATCCGTGCCGCCCTGACCGAAGGCCGCCCGCGCGACGCGGCAGCAATGCTGGGTCACTGGCACCGCATCGCAGGCCCGGTGATCCGCGGCGACCAGCGGGGCCGCGAATTGGGCTATCCCACCGCAAACATGTCGATCAGCGGGCTGCATCCGCCGAAATTCGGCGTCTATGCGGTGCGTGTCGATATCGCGGACGGCCCCCACAAGGGGCGCTATGACGGGGCCGCCAGTATCGGCGTGCGTCCCATGTTCGGGGTGAACGTGCCGAATTGCGAAACCTTCATCTTTGATTTCAAGGGTGATCTGTATGGCGAACACCTGAGCGTTGCCCTGGTCGATTATCTGCGCCCGGAAATGACCTTTGACGGGTTGCCGGCCTTGATCGCGCAGATGGCGGCCGATTGCGACCGGGCGCGGGCGATCCTGTCCGATGTCTGATCCCATTGACCGCAGCGGGTTGCGGCCCCGGTTCTGGAAAACGGTCGCCATGACCAAGCTGACCCGCCCGGAATGGGAAGCCCTGTGCGACGGCTGCGGGAAATGCTGCCTGAACAAGCTGGAAGACGAAGACACCGGAGA
>JBBREW010000074.1:0-9273 GCA_038225335.1 Rhodobacterales bacterium | reverse complement strand
AACGTGCTCCCCCACCAAATCAAGATGTTTGGCGAGGCCAGCATGAACGGATATGTGACGAAGCCTTATTGGAAAAACGAGTTGCTGGGCAAGGTGGCCGAATGCACGCGCCATCCGAATACTGTCGCCGATTCCGCCAATCCTGCACCAGAGGTTTCCAAAATAGAGGAACCCGGATCGATGCGCGAGCTTCTCGGCGAGGAACGGATCCTTTCCGCGACCCACGAGCTTCGCCGCCGAGTGAGGGAGACCTTCTCCTCGCCTCCAGCGCAGTTCGACCGGCTCGAGCTTGCCCGCCGTTCGCACGAAGTGATCTCGCTTTCCGGCATACTCGGCTTCCCCGACCTGGCCGAGGCTTGCAGCCGCCTAGAAGTCGCCTGTCGCAGGGATACCGATATCTCTGGCGCTTTCAATGTCGCAGAAATCGCTGCCAATGCGGCATTAGATAGGTCACTTGGATGAAAAATATGCTTTTGGGGGCATTTCTGTGGATGTCGCATAGTTTTTTTCTCATTCAAGCGCACAACTTCTGAACATTTCGGCCATTGTTCGATTCCTTCCTGCGCACTACGATCCCGTCGCCCTTTTGGTCATGGTCCCGCCAATGCCATGCGATGGCAGGGCTGTGTTATCGCATACGCATCAAGGATGGCGTAAGAGGGGGGCAACTTTGATGTCCGAATGGAACTGACCGATGCGCCCTTTTACGATTTTCGCGGCCTTGACCGCCCTGCTGGCAGGTCCGGTGACGGCCCAGACACAGACCTTTGCCATGACGCTGGGCGACCGGCAGCTTGGCACCTTGACCTTTGCGGGCAACGGCACCGCGACTGAACTGCTTTCGCAACTGGACAATACCCCGCTGGGCGTGGCCGACGGCACCTTTTCGGCCGCTTCGCAGGCGTCAGACGGCGATACCGTCAGCTATCGCAGCGAAAGCAGGGGCGGTAAAACGCGTGATATCACCGTCGCCCGCGCGTCAGGGGTCGTGACCGCCGTCAGCGTGACCCCCGTCGACGAGGGCACAGAGCTGTCCGATCCGGCCAGTGTCCCCGCCAATACCCAAAGCCCGGCCGAAGTGTTCGGCGTGCTGGCCAACGGCACGACCTGCCCCGATCCGCTGATGATGTATGACGGTCGCCGGGTGGTGGAAATGGCCACGACGGCGATGGCGCAGACCGGTGACACGGTGGCCTGCGATATCTCTTACCGCGTCGTGCTGGGCAAAGGGCATCTGTCGCCCTTCAACTTCAAATCCCTTGCGGTCAAGGCGTTCTATACCCAAGGCGCGCTGTCACAGATGACGGTGCGGGCGGGCGGGTTCGATGTGAACCTTATCCGCCGCTGACAGCACAGGTGCGGGCGTGGCCTAAAGGCTGCGCCCGTCCAGATCCTCGACCATCTCGAAAAACTCGAACACCAGCGGCATGTCATCCGACCAACCGCCGTTGCGCTTGAAATAGGCCTCTTTGGCGGTCTGCCAGCCTTGCAGGGTGTAGGTGCTGCTCTCGGCCTCGGCTATATCCTCTGTCACGTCGCAGAACCTGACGTGTTCCACCCGCACCGTGCGCACGACCAGAGCGGGCGATCCACCCCAATTCGCGGCGATGTCACAGCGCCCGACGACCGGCATGGCGTCGGGGTCGTCCTTCAGGTCGCGGTAGGGCGCGCAATTGGCGGTTTTCAGCCCCTTGCGCACCAATTCGATCTGCGCCTGACATTCCGCCTTGGTGTTGCCGAATTTGAACGTGCCCGCACCGGGATACTGATCGTTCAGATCAATGATCGCATCGTAATCGTCGTCGTCCTGTGGCCCGCTCATCGGCTTAGCCCGCCATGCAACGTCGGCACGTCCAGCGCGCTGAACCCGTAATGGCGCAACCACCGCAAGTCTGAATCGAAAAACGCCCGCAGATCGGGGATGCCGTATTTCAGCATCGCGATGCGGTCGATCCCCATGCCAAAGGCAAACCCCTGCCACTGGGACGGATCAATCTTGGCCGCCTGCAGCACCTTTGGATGCACCATGCCCGACCCGAGGATTTCCAGCCAGTCGTCGCCCGTCCCGACCTTGAGCGTGCCGCCTTCCCATGAACAGCGGATATCAACCTCTGCCGAGGGTTCGGTGAACGGAAAGTGCGAGGCGCGGAAGCGGATATCGACGTGGTCCACCTCGAAATAGGATTTCACGAATTCTTCCAGCACCCATTTCAGGTTGGCCATGCTGATGTCGCGGTCGATGGCCAGACCTTCGATCTGGTGGAACATCGGGGTATGTGTCTGGTCATAATCGGCGCGATAGACGCGGCCCGGACAGATCACGCGGATCGGTGCGCCCTGCGTCTCCATGCTGCGGATCTGCACCGGACTGGTATGCGTGCGCAGCACGGCAGGCGGGCGATCGTCACCTGCCGCCCGTTTCATGTAAAATGTGTCCATCTCTGCCCGCGCGGGGTGATGGCCGGGAATGTTCAGCGCGTCAAAGTTATACCAGTCGGACTCGACCTGCGGACCTTCGGCCACGGCAAATCCCATGTCGGCAAAGATCGCGGTCACTTCTTCGGTCACCTGGGAAATGGGGTGGATGGTGCCCATGGGCCGCCCGCGACCGGGCAGGGTCACATCCAGCCATTCATGGCGCAGACGTGCATCCAGTGCGGCATCGCCAAGCGCCGATTTCTTGGCCAGCAGGGCGCTGTTGATCTCGTCTTTCAGCGCGTTCAGGGCCGGACCCGCCGTCTGGCGTTCTTCCGGGCTCATCCTGCCCAGCTCGCGCATCTGCAGGCTGATCTCGCCCTTTTTGCCCAACGACTGCAGGCGCAGGTCTTCCAGCGCGGCCTCGTCGGCGGCCGTTGCGATCAGGCTCAGGTATTTTTGCTTCAGATCGTCCATCGCACCCTCTTACGGTATCGCGCCTGTGCTACCTGCTGCGTCGACATCGTGCAAGGTGACGCCGCCGCCGGGCCCCTGCCGCAACAAAAGCGGCCACCGCCATCTGGGGGGCGGTGGCCTGCTAGGGCGCGCTGCTGTCGGGCAGGCGCCGCAGTGCCGATCCGGCGAGAGGGGAGACTCCCGCCGGAACGACAGGCATCAGGTCACTGGATGACCCGCAGCCGGGGGCGTTCCCGCATGGGCACGTGCCGGGGAACGACCGGGTGTTTCGCGCCGGCGTGGCAATGGGGCGCGTGGTGCAGCAGGTGCTGCAATTCATACATCGACGTCTCTACCGGCTTTGGTCGCTTGGGAACGGCACTGCATTTGGCCGGACCCGCGATGATGTTGGCCAGCAAACGCGCCTCGTAGGATTTCAGCGTCGGCTGACAGGTCACGCGCGCGATGGGTGTGTCTGACAGGATGTCTGGGAAAATCGCGGCGATTTCATCACGCAGGGCCGGGCGCATGCCATCGCGCATCAGATCGCCCAGAAACAGGCTTTCAGCCTCCATCCCATTGGCCAGCAGGGCCACGTGTTCCGCACACAGGATGTGGTGATAGGTGACACGGGTGATGTCGGTCGCGAATTCGGCCATATAGCCGACCATCGACCGGGCGGGGGCAAAGCAGTCGGCGACACCGAACATGGCCTCTGTCAGCGGATGACGCAGCAAGATGCGGTGCTGCTGGGACACGACCAGATCGCTATAGGGCTGGTTGCCGCCCATCGCGGTGGCCTTGATCCGGATCGGAACAAGTTTCGCATATTGAGCGTCACAAAGTGCGGCAAGATCGATGGTCTTCGACCCGACCCACAGCACTTCGTGCTGGCGCCCGTCAGAGCCGATCACGATCTCTCCGGGTGTGATGAATTCAACGGCCATCGCACCCCGGCGGGTCACGATCCGCGTGCCTGACGCAAAACAGGGGATGAAATCGGGCAACAGCAAGGGTTCGTCCGCGTTGATATCAATGCGGAAATGCAACCCGGACTGCGGCGGCAAACCATCGGGAAGATACAGATAGATCTGACGGCCGACCTTGAAGATCGTGATGTCAGTGGAGAAGACGGCAGTGCTGCCGATCCCCAAAAGCGATATTGTCCCCGTGCCCACATAGCTCAGCGGCGCGCGAACGTCGGAGTCCTCGAGGGAAAACAGAGCGGTGCCGCTGTCAGCACGACCCAGCACGCCGTTATTGTTCCTGATTTCTGCACCGACAGAGGAACCAATGGCGCTCAGAACGGTTTGATCGATCAAGCCACCAAGGTTGAGGTCAGTTAACGTCCCGCTGTAGGGATTCACCGTAATTTCATAAGTTCCCATGAATGCTCCCCTCACAATCCGGCTCGGCGTTTTTTCGCCTGATACGATGATCATACAATCATGAGGAGAGTGCGAGTCCACGCGCAACTTTAAGGTGTTGGTAAGAATTGTTTATTAAGGCAAAATTATGTCGTGAAAAGAAGGCGATAGGTATTGTTTCCAAATCGGAAACCTATTGTTTCGCAACTATAGCGGATATATTGAGTGACGCAGCGTCACAAAAGGCGGCAACAGTCTATTAGACAGGTTGCGATTGTTTCTAAAATTCCATTCAAGCGGCGAATCACAAAGCAAAAAGGCCGCCCCGAAGGCGGCCTTTGTGGTCTTAATAAGACGGTGGGTTCAGGCCAGAGCGGCCTTCGCCTTGTTCACGATCGCCTCGAATGCGGCGGGTTCGTGCACGGCCAGATCGGCCAGAACCTTGCGGTCGACTTCGATCCCGGCCAGCGCCAGACCATTGATGAAGCGGGAATAGGTCATCGCTTCGTCAATCGAACGGACGCCAGCGTTGATCCGCTGGATCCACAGGCTGCGGAAGTTCCGCTTGCGGACGTGCCGGTCGCGGGTCGCATACTGGTTCGCCTTGTCGACGGCCTGCTTTGCGACCTTGAAGGTCTTGGAGCGGCGATCGAAGTAACCTTTTGCAGCATCAAGAACCTTCTTGTGCCGACGGTGTGTGACGGTTCCACCTTTAACGCGCATATCAAATTCTCCTTAACGAGCGTAGGGCATCATTGGCTTGATGATCTTCTCATCAGCCTTTGACAGCAAAGTTGTGCCACGCGCATCGCGGATGAACTTGGTCGTGCGCTTGATCATGCCGTGCCGCTTGCCGGCCTGACCTGCCTTGATCCGGCCAGAGGCCGTCATGGAGAACCGCTTTTTGCAGCTCGATTTCGTCTTCATCTTCGGCATTTCCGTCTCCTCTAGGGTGCGGTTGAACGCGCGACTCGGCATGCCATATCGGCCGGACGCGCGGATTGAGTGCGCCGTATAGGCGCAACATCCGTCATTGGCAAGCGATCACCGTGTATAGTTGGCGACGACCCGCAGGAATACATCTGGAATGGTTTCAAAGCTGTAGGCCATCGGGCGTTCGCGCACCGCATAGCCGATCATCAGCGCGCCGATCAGGATGATCAGGGCGGGCGCACGCGGCGTCCGCCCGTCCAGAAAAGCACTGACGATGGCGGGGATCCCCAGCACAGAGATCGCAAATCCGACGACAAAGATCAGATCGAAATCCATAGGCCGGTCCCTTTAACTGGTTTCAGAAACCTATTCTGAATCAGTCGCGTAAATCAACCGTTCTGCACAGGGCGCGACGCGCAGGATGTTGGTCGATCCCGGCGTGTTGAACGGCACGCCCGCTGTCACGACGATCATGTCGTCTTCGGTTGCCATTTCCGCCGCAAGCGAGGCCCGGACCGCAGCGATCACCGCGTCCTTGAACCGGTCCACCTTGCCCGCCATGACGCAATTCGTGCCCCATGTCAGGCACAGGCGGCGTGCGGTGCCGATTTCGGTGGTCAATGCAAGGATCGGCACCCGCGGGCGTTCACGGGCCACCAGCAGGGCCGTCGTGCCCGATTGGGAAAAACAGCAGATGACCTTGATATTCGCCGTTTCCGCAATTTCGCGCGCGGCGGCAACGATGCCGTCAGCCACGGAATTGCGCACGGCCTTGCGGCTGCTTTCAATGATTTCCGTATAGGTCGGGTCCGATTCCACCTCGACCGCGACGTTGTTCATGGTCTGCACGGCCTCGATCGGAAAGGACCCGGCAGCAGATTCGGCGGACAGCATGATGGCATCGGCGCCTTCATAGATGGCGGTCGCCACGTCGGATACCTCTGCCCGGGTGGGCATCGGCGATTCGATCATGGATTCCAGCATCTGTGTCGCGACGATCACCGGCTTGGCGGCGGCGCGGCACTTGCGCACCAGTTGTTTCTGGATCGGGGGCACGTTCTGCACGGGCAGTTCGACACCCAGATCACCGCGGGCGACCATGATCCCGTCGCTGACCGCAAGGATTTCGTCGAACACCTTGACCGCGTTCGGTTTTTCGATCTTGGACAGGATCGCGGCACGGCCACGGGCCAGATGGCGGGCTTCCTCGACATCGGCGGCGCGCTGGACAAAGGACAGCGCCAGCCAGTCGACGCCCAGTTCACACACGAATTCCAGATCCTTGCGATCCTTGTCCGACAGGGCCGCCAGCGGCAGCACCACGTCGGGCACGTTCACGCCCTTGCGGTTGGAAATCGTGCCACCGACAATCACTTCGCAGTCGGCGAAATCGGCACCGCATTCCTTGACGCGCAGCTTGATCTTGCCGTCATTCACCAGCAGATGCGCGCCGGGTTCCAGCGCGTCAAAGATTTCGGTGTGGGGCAGCTTGACCCGGGACACGTCGCCGTCTTCGTCTTTCAGGTCCAGACGGAACGACGCGCCGACGATCAGTTCCTCTTCACCGTTCTTGAACACACCGACGCGCAGTTTCGGCCCCTGAAGGTCGGCCAGAATGCAGATCGGGCTGTTCAGGTCGGTTTCGACCTGACGGATCATCTGGTGACGCACGCGGATTTCGTCATGGCTGCCGTGCGACATGTTCAGGCGGAACACATCGGCTCCTGCCTCGTGCAGCTTGCGGATCATCTCGTAGGTATTCGAGGCCGGGCCGAGGGTGGCGACGATCTTGACGTGGCGATTGCGTTTCATTCAAAGGGTCCCATTTCACAGTGGACAAGGCGGTGTTAGCGGTAACGACGATGTCAGCGCCCTTATTGCGCAATTCCAATCCGCTCACAACTAGCCTATGTGCGGTGACGATAGAATGACAGGACTCATGCCAGACATTGCCTATGAAATCAGCGGTGGCGCACGGCGCGGACGGTGGCTGATCACCTGCGATCACGCAACCAATGCGGTGCCGGACTGGGTGAACGGCGGCGATCTGGGCCTGCCACCTGCGGAAATGCAGCGCCACATCGCCTATGACATCGGGGCCGAAGGCGTGGCCCGTCATCTGGGTATGGCGCTGGACAGTCCGGTGATCGCCTCGCGGTTTTCGCGGCTTGTCATCGACCCCAACCGCGGAGAGCACGACCCCACGCTGTTGATGAAGCTCTATGACGGCACCGTCATTCCGGCGAATGCCCGCGCGGATGACGCGGAACGGACACGGCGGCTGGATGCCCTGCACCGACCCTATCACGCGGCGCTGGCCGCACTTGCGCTGCAACGGGCCGATCCGGTGATCTGCGCGGTCCACAGTTTCACCCCGCAACTGAAAGGTCGCGCGCCGCGTCCGTGGCAGGTGGCAGTGCTTTATGCATCTGACGCGCGACTGGCGCAGCCTTTTGTCGCCGCCTGCCGGGCCCAAGGGTGGACGACGGGGGATAACCAGCCCTATTCCGGCCATCTGCCCGGCGACAGTATCGACCGCCACGCCTTGCAGCATGGCCGCCCCAATCTGCTGATCGAGGTCCGCCACGATCTGATCGCCACGCCCGCCGATCAGGCCGCATGGGCCGCACGGCTGGCACCCCTATTGCAACAGGTTCTGGCCGACAGCGGCCTTTGAAGGAGAGCGAACATGGACGCCCAAACCAAACTTGAACTGGAAGCCGCCGCATTCCGGCGCCTGCAACAGCACTTGATGCAGGACCGTCCCGACGTGCAGAACATCGATTTGATGAACATGGCAGGGTTCTGCCGCAACTGCCTGTCCCGCTGGTATCAAGAAGCCGCCAACGCCCAAGGCATCGACATGACCAAAGCCGAAGGCCGCGCCGCGTTTTATGGCATGCCGTTCGACGAATGGCAGGCCAAGCACCAGACAGAGGCCACGCCAGAGGCGCAGGCGTCTTTCAAGGACAGTCACTGACAGACAAAGGCCGCCCCAATCGGGCGGCCTTTGTGGTTCAGGACTTGTCTGACTTTTCGGATTTTTCGTCTTTTTGAAGGGGGATGTGATCCGCGCCTTCCGGCTTTGTTTTCTGACGCTCGTTTGCGTCGATGGCCTTGCCTTTGCCGGTCATGTTGTCATTGGTTTCGCCGCTCATGGTCGGTCCTCCTGTAGTGGTGCGTACAAACGCGACCCCGGACGGGGTGGTTCCGAACAGGCTGGCGAAAAGAAAGGATACTGGTCGGGCTGAGAGGATTCGAACCTCCGACCCCCTGCTCCCGAAGCAGGTGCGCTACCAGGCTGCGCTACAGCCCGACCGTGGCCGCGTCGTAACCCCGCGCCGGACATTTGACAAGTCTATTCGCTGTCTGTCCGGCGCGGTTCCGACAGGGGCGGGACCCGTCCCGGCAGGCCGCGCAGGTGTGGTCTGGCGCGCACATCGGGGGCTGGGGCGGGACGGGGTTCCGCCGATGCCTCGTCCAATTCCCGTGGCCGGGGCCGCAGCGATGTGCCGGTTTCAAACCGCGCGCGGGTGCGCAGAACCGGCGTGCCGCTGGTGGTGGACCGGCTTTCGCGCAACACGATATACAGACCCGATGCGATGATGACCCCGGCGCCCAGCACCGTGGCGCCATCGGGCGTTTCATCGAAAAACAGCATGCCATAGGCGGTGGCCCACAGGATCTGGCTGTATTGCATGGGGGCCACGATCACCGCTTCTCCGGCCTTGTAGGCGGAAATGATCAGCAGACCCGCGACAAAGGCAAAGGCGGACGTGATCGCCAGCATCCCCAGATGCGCAAAGGGCATCGGTTCATACACCGTCCCCAGCAGCGCACCCATCACCAGAAAATTGCCGACCATCGGATACAGCATCAGCACGACGGGACGTTCCTCTGCCCCGATCTTGCGCACGATGATGGATGTCAGCGATCCGCCCACCGCCGCCGCAAGCGCCGCCGCGTGACCCAGTTCAAGCGAAGTGCTGCCCGGACGCAGCACGATCATCACGCCCGCCAGACCGACCAGCACCGCCAGACCACGCCGCAGATGCACCTTTTCGCCCAGAATCGGGACAGCAAGGATGGTAATCAGCAAGGG
>JBBREW010000073.1:0-9290 GCA_038225335.1 Rhodobacterales bacterium | reverse complement strand
CGGAAGAACGCGGGGTTCACCCAGATATCGACGCTGTCGACCGCTTCGATCCCGTCAACCGGCCTGATCTGATCTGCCATCGCCGCCGCATCTTCTGGCAGGGTGACAAGATCGGCCTGATAGGTGCCGATGGTGACGCGGTTCTCGCTCAGCGATTCATACCGGTCCATCGGAACGTAGGAACGGTAGAACGGCTGCCACCAGGCATCAAGGATCAGCCCGGTCTCATCCTCCTCGTCGCGTTTGGCATATGTGTCGATCAGATCCATGAAGGCTTGCTTGCGCTCGGCTGTCTGGAATTCGAAATCGATGTTGTATTCGACCATCACGTTGACCATCAGACCATCGTCAAAGGTCACGACACTGGACGGTGGCTCGCCCCACTCTGGCAGAAAAATGAAGGCTGATGACTTGGGAATGAACTGCACCTTCGGATCAAAGTCCTCGCTTTTCATCAGGTAAAGAAGCTGTGCGGCGTGTCCGATGCTGCTGTGGCCATAGCGCAGCATCAGGTCGGGGTCGAAATTGGACGAATCTGCGGTGTCGAACACGTTATAGCCGGTGGTGTATCCATCGGCGATCAGGCCATTCAGCAGCGCCAGCGCGTCGTCGTCCTGAATCACCGTGGCGTCATCCCATGCCTTCATCACCCGCTCCACGATGTTGCGGTCTGACACATTACCGATGTAATTTTCTGACCGGTCCTGCTGGTCGGCGACGAACCTGTCCAGCTTGGCAGCCAACGCTTCGGGATCGTCCAGATCGTCGGGCGCAAGCACGCCCATGTCGATCAGCAGCGCGTCGGCCTGCGCGGTGCTCTCGCCGCCGGTCGCGGACGCCACCTTTTCGTCGCTGTAAGTCGCCGCAAGCTCGCTCAGGTTCAGGCTGTCCACCGCCTCTTGCGCAGTCATCTGCTGCGCTGCGGCCAGCGTCCCGATCGAAACGAAAGAGCCTGCCAGAATGGCGGCGGCGATATGTCTGGTCATCGGTTTGTCCTGCCTTTTCATCTACCCCAGCCGGATGGGTCGCACAATGTTCAGGCCTGAAACAGGCAAAAGTCAAGTCGTTTGTCTTTTGTCTGATCACCACAGATCGCAGTTGCCTTGGCTGAGCGACCCGCGCCCTGAGAAACCGCCCCACAGCGCCAGCTTGCCCTCTCGGACTGACATCAGCGCCTCGAAATGCAAACTCACCGCGACCTGCCCAAGCGCGATCCACCGACACGGCAGAAAGGGAAACGCCCCCGGCGGTCAGGCCGGGGGCGTTGGATTCAGCGGACTGTGAGAAATGGTCCGGGGTCAGCGCGCAGGCAGCGGCATCCAGTCGACCATCGCCACATCGGCGTGCTGAAACTGCGGCATACGCGCGCCCAACTCTTCCATGTTCTTGATGTCCTGCTCATTCAGGAAATCCTGCGTGATCAGAGTCGGCGGCACGACGACGCTCTGGCCGGGGTCCTCGCCGGCCAGCAGCAAGGCCAGCGTGCGGACCGATACCTCGCCCACCACTGACGGATTGGTAGCAACCGTCGCGACCCAGGCAGACCCCGACTCGCGCATCGCGGAAATATCGGCGGTCGAAATGTCGGCCGAATAAATCTTGATGTCGCCCGACAGCCCCGCCTCGTCCACGGCGATCTTTACGCCCTTGGCGAATTCGTCGTAGGGCGCGAACATAACGGTGATATTCGGGTTGGCCTGCAACACCGACCGCG
The DNA here is from genome assembly GCA_038225335.1 of Rhodobacterales bacterium. GTDB lineage: Bacteria > Pseudomonadota > Alphaproteobacteria > Rhodobacterales > Rhodobacteraceae > Loktanella. The sequence continues at coordinate 7,576 of JBBREW010000073.1, read as the reverse complement.
CCTGATTGGCGACCGAATTGGCGATCGGGTTGTCAAGCGTGCCGAACATCGCGGCTTCGGTGATGCCGGGGTTGGCCTCTTTCACATCTTGCCACGCGACGTCGCGCCGGTCCAGCGGCGCGATGCCGGGCACATAGACGTAACCGGCGGTGAACGCGTCACCGTTGTCGGCAATGGCCTGATCCAGCGCCAGTTTGCCCAGAAGATAGTCGGACTGTTCAATTTGCGGGATCGCGTCGTTCTCTACATCCACATCAAAGGCCACGACCTTGATCCCTGCATCCACCGCGCGCTGTGCGGCCTCTTGCATGGACTCGGTCAGGCCGTGTTGGATGATGATCCCGTCGACACCCAGCGCAATCGCCTGATCGACCATATCCGCCTGCAATGCGGCATCCTGACGGCTGTCGAGCACGCGCAGGTCTAATCCGATCGCCGCCGCTTGGTTTTCGACGCCCGACAGATAGGACTGAAAAAAATCCCCCGTCGACAGATAGCGCACCAGCGCGATCTGCACCTCGCCCGGATTATCCAGTGGTGCCGGCATTTCGGCCATGGCTACCGTGCCGGTGACCCCGGCAAGTGCAGTAGCCCCCATAATCTTGATAAATTGTCGTTTTAGCATGATCGTTCCTCCCGATTTGCGTTGGACGTGGTCGTATCGAATTCAGATTTTTGCGCCGCCGCCGCGTTTCGCGCTTAAGTAAAAGGTAAAGACAAGCGCCAGCACCAGCACGGCACCCTTGACGAAATCTTGCGTGTAGTAAGGCGCGTTCATCATTGTCAGCCCCTGCAAAAGGATGCCGACGAACAGGGCGCCGATGGCGGTGCCAAACGCATTGGCTCGCGCCGCCCCGAGCACCGCAAAGCCGATCAGTGCTGCCGCCACACTGTCCAAAAGCAGGTTATTGCCGCTGGCAATATCGCCGCGGCCAAGACGTGCCGCCAACAGGATCCCCCCGATGGACGCGGTAACGCCCGAAATCATGTAGGCCGCGATCTTATAGCGGTTCACATTCGCTCCCACGAGAGCGGCAGCCCGTTCGTTTGACCCGATGGCATACATCAGCCGCCCGTGCCGCGTCAGCTCCAGAAAAACCCAGATTGCCACCGCCGTGACCAAAAAGATGACAACCGGCACTGGCACGAGGTCTTCGACAATTAGATCGAACCGGTGCCGCCCCAGCCAGAGAAAGGCTGCCGAAAACATGCCCTCGGCCATACGGCCGTCGGGTAGCGACATGCCAGTGGCGATTGAATTGCCCTGCGTCGGGATCCGCTGCAACCCGATCAGCAGGAACATCATGCCCAGTGTGGCCAGCAGATCGGGCACCTTGAACTTCACGATCAGCAGCCCATTGACCAGTCCCACGAAAGCGCCCATCGCAAGGCACAGCAGCACGGCGGATACCGCCGACATCTCAAGGATCACCATGGCATAGGCCGATAGCATCAGCGCGGTTGTGGCGACCGACCCGATCGACAGATCAAACCCGTCCACCACCAGCGTGCAGGTCACGCCAAGCGCCAGAATTCCCGTGATCGCCACCGATTGTAGGATGAACGCCGCCGACCGGGGCGAGGCAAAGCCGCTGGCCGAAACACTGAAATAAATCACCATTCCCGCCAGCAAAATCAGGAACCCGTAGCGGATCGCGAAATTCAGCATACCCTCGCGCGTCATGGTGCAACCTTCTGCGGGGCCGCGCCCGAAACCTGCGCGATCAGCGCGTCAAGGTCGATATTTTCGTTGTCATGCATGCCTGCTATGGCTCCTTCGTTCAGCACGATGATCCGGTCCGCGATTTCCAGCGCCTCGTCCAGTTCGGCGGCGAAAACCAGCGTCGCTCGGCCCGATGCCGTGGCGCGGATATGGTGGCCGATATCGCGGCGCGCGCCGATGTCGACACCCTGAAACGGTTCGTCCAGCAGCAGAACCCGGCAATCGGTCAGCAGCCAGCGGCCGATCATCACCTTTTGCTGGTTGCCGCCCGAAAGCGTGCCGATCCCGTCGCGGTCGGACTGGCACACGATCCCCAGACCGTCGATCATGCCCTGCGCCGCCCCGCGTTGGGCGCGGGTATCAATCAGCGATACGCGGCTGAACCGCCGCAAAAACGGCAGCGTCATGTTGTTGGCGATATCGAAGCCGGGGATCACCGCGTTTGTGCTGCGGTCCTTGGACGACAGGAAAACCCCCGCGGCCACGGCGTCACCCGGCGATGCAGGCGCGTAGTCCTGCCCGTCGATCCGCAAACGGCCAGTACCAAGGCGGCGGATGCCAAAGATGATCTCGGCCAGCCGGCTTTTGCCACTGCCCAGAAGCCCGGTAATCGCGATCACTTCGCCATCTGCAGCGGTCAGCGACACCGGCGCGCTGCCTTCCTGCAAAATCACGCCGTCGATCTGCAGGATCGGTGTCCCGCCCGGCTGCACAGCGATATCCACATCCGTCATGCGGTGCCCCAGCATCGCGGTCACCGCACCGTCGAAATCCAGCGGCTTTTGGTCGAAAACGCCCGAAATTGCGCCATCACGCATGCACACGATCCGGTCGGCGATGCGTCGGATATCCGACATCCGGTGCGAAATGTACAAGATCGCCACACCCTGCCCCCGCAAACGGTCGAGCAGCGCAAACAGCCGCTCCGCCTCGGAAGCCGACAGCGACGATGTCGGTTCATCCAGGATCAGCACCTTCGGGTCATAGGCCATCGCACGCGCAATCGCGATCATCTGCCGGTCAGCGACCGACAGATCCGCGACGCGGGCGCGGACATCCAGCGTCAGCCCCATCGTATCGGCGACCTTCCGCGCCGCCGCCCGCAACGCCCGGTCGCGCACCAGCAGCCGCGCGCCAGGTTCGGTCAGCCGATTCAGCATAAGGTTTGTCGCCACATCCAGATCCGGGATCACACCGTCGTCGATCGACTGATGCACCGTCACGACACCGCGTGAAATCGCGGTGGCGGCGTCCTGTGGCTGGTAATCCTCGCCTGCCAGCGTGATCGTGCCGGCATCCGTCATATGGAACCCGCACAGGACCTTGACCAGCGTCGACTTACCCGCACCATTGGCGCCCATCAGCACCAGCACTTCGCCCGCATTCAAGTCAAGGTCGATCCCGCGCAGCACGTGATTGCGCCCGAACGATTTTTGCAGACCCCTGATTTCGCAGGCTTTCATTGATGATCGCCCCCCCGGAAAATTGCGCTGCTCTTGCATGCCACAACAAATCGTTAAAAGCCGTTTCGACATATGTCAAACGATTTGTCTATTGACTATCAGATGGCGCCCCGCGATAATTTCGAGCAGAATAGCGACAAGGTGGACCGATGAAACCCACAGCATATCAGGCCCTGGTTCCAGAAACATTGTCGCAGCGCCTGTGTGACGTGCCTGCGGTCGCGGCGCATCTGGGCGGCGACCCGCATGGTTGGGACGTGACAGAGGTCGGCGACGGCAATCTAAACCTCGTGTTCATCGTCAGAAGCCCGCAATCTGCGGTCGTGGTCAAACAGGCACTGCCTTACGTTCGGCTGGTCGGCGACAGTTGGCCGCTGCCGCTGTACCGCGCGTTTTACGAATACAACGCCCTGACCCGGCAGTCGCAGCGTGACCCCGGATCGGTGCCCGAGGTTTATCATTTCGACGACGATCAGGCGTTGATCGTGATGGAATTCCTCAGCCCGCATGTCGTTCTGCGCAACAAGCTGATAGCGGGCGAAAAGGTGGCGGGGCTGGGTGACGTCTGCGGCAAGCACTGCGCACGCATGGCGTTTCGGGGGTCGGAACTATCGATGCAAAGCGGCGACAAAAAAGCCGATGTCGCCCTGTTCAGTGGCAACGTGGCAATCCCCGCCATCACCGAAGGTCTGGTCTTTACCGACCCTTATTTCGGTGCCGAACGCAACAGCCACTCCCCCGGTCTTGACCCCATCGTTGCGGACCTGCGAGGCGACGCTGATCTCAAACGCCGCGTGCAGGAAATGCTGGCGAAATTTACCTCCAACGCCGAGACGATGCTGCACGGCGATCTGCACACGGGGTCGATCATGGCCACCGACACGCAGGTCCGCGTGATCGACCCCGAATTTGTGCAATACGGGCCGATGGGGTTCGATATCGGCATGCTGACGGCGAATTACCTCATGGCCTACATCAGCCAGCCGGCCCATCGCGGCAACGATCTGGACGATTATCAGGACTGGATCCTGTCGGTCATCAGCCAATGCTGGGCCAGCTTCGACACAGAATTCCGCCACCTCTGGACGACCGAGCGGACCGGCATCCTGTATCCCCGCACCTTGTTCGAGGATCAGGGCCAGAGCGCAGACGCCGCCTGTGACGCAGTGCTGGCCATGATCTGGGCGGACGCCATCAGGTTCTGCGGCATCGAAATGCTGCGCCGCTGTTTGTCGCTGGCCCACAACGCCGATTTCGAAACGATTGCCGATGCCGGCACCCGCGCCCGGCTCGAGGCGCGCAACATCAACATGGGCATCACGCTGATCCGCGACGCGCAAGCGGTCACCGACCCGCAGGCGCTGACCGCGCTGGCCCGCAAATGCAACACAAAGGACCTGTTATGAAAGTCAACGGCACCCAATACCGCTCGCTTTGGTGGAACAAACAGGACGATGTACTTGAGATTATCGACCAGCGGTCCCTTCCCTATGAATTTACCATTCAACAGGTCCACACCCTGAAGGATTTTGAAGATGCTATCGTGCAGATGCGCGTGCGCGGTGCACCACTGATCGGGGCGACCGCCGCCTATGGCATGGCGCTGGCGATGAAGCACGATCCGTCGGATGCGCATATGGATTCAACATGGGAAAGCCTGAACGCCACCCGCCCCACCGCGATCAACCTGCGGTGGGCGCTGAACCGCTGCCGCGCGGCGCTTCGCCCGCTGGCCTCTGCCGACCGCGCCGCCGCTGCTTTAAGCCTTGCCCACGAGATCGCCGACGAGGACGTAGAGATCAACCGCCGGATCGGCGAGAACGGCTTGGAACTGATCCGCGATATCGCAGCAAAGAAACCCGCGGGCGAACCGGTGCGTCTTCTTACCCATTGCAACGCGGGCTGGATCGCGACCGTCGACTGGGGCACTGCCACCAGTCCGATGTATCAGGCGCATGACGCGGGCATCCCGCTGCACGTCTGGGTCGATGAAACTCGCCCCCGCAATCAAGGCGCGCTCACATCGTGGGAACTGGGCAGCCATGGCGTACCGCACACCTACATCACGGACAACGCGGGCGGGCACCTGATGCAGCACGGCATGGTCGACATGGTGATCACCGGCACAGACCGCACCACCCGGCGCGGCGACGTATGCAACAAGATCGGTACCTATCTCAAGGCGCTGGCGGCTCATGACAACGGGGTGCCGTTCTATGTGGCACTCCCCTCGCCCACCATCGACTGGAGCGTTACCGACGGCGTTGCAGAAATCCCGATCGAAGACCGCGACCCCCGCGAAACCACCCATATTCAAGGCACGCGCGAGGATGGCACGCTGGGCGTGGTCAAGGTGACACCTGAAGGCACGCCCGCAGGCAACGCCGCCTTTGACGTCACACCGAACCGGCTCGTGACCGGGCTGATTACAGAACGAGGGGTCTGCGACGCCACTGCTGAAGGACTGGCGGCGCTTTTCCCGGACATGGCGATGGCGGCGGAAAAGTGACTCAAGTGACCACGTTGCAAACACCCCCTCAACAATCCCGTCACGGTGGCGATGCAGTGGGGCGCGGATCGCGGCAGGACGACAACATCGTCGAAGCGGCATGGCTCTATTTCCACGACGGTCTCAATCAGGGCGAAATCGCGCGGCGGCTCGACGTCAGCCGCGCCTCGGTGGTGAATTATTTGGCCGAGGCGCGCAGGCGCGACTACGTCCGCGTCACGCTGAACAGCGACGTGTTCCGTAACACAGGCCTTGCCGCTGAACTGCGCGACAAATTCGGTATCGCCGACGCGCTGGTCGTGCCTGCCGACACGTCATCGGACAGCCGCAGCTTTGACAGAGTGATCCGCGCCGCATCGGACTGGCTGCCGCAGTTTCTAACCCCCGGTGACCATCTGGGCGTGGCATGGGGCGAAACCATCTACCGGCTGGCCGAGGTGGCGCCAAGGCTTTCGCTGGGCGACGTGACCATCGTGCAGCTGATCGGCTCCAAGCCCCCCGATATCGGCTTTGCCGCCGAAAACTGTGCCGCAACCCTCGCGCAGCGGTTCGGTGCGCATTGCGCGAACCTGCATGTGCCGCTGTTGTTGTCCACGCCCGCTCTGTGCGAGGCGCTCAAGGCCGAACCCACCATCGCCCCGCAACTGCAGTTGATCGCGGACTGTCGTAAAGTCATCTTTGCCGCAGGCACCACAGACCGTGACAGCCATATCGCGAAAACCGGGCTGCTGGACGACGCAGCACTGGCTCGGATGCAGGCGGATGGAGCCGCTGGCGTTATCTGCGGGCGGGTCATCGACGGCAACGGCGTGCCGATGCCCTTTGCGTCCGAGGACCGGATGATCGGCGTTACCCTCGACCAGATGCGCGACAAGGACATGGCGATGCTGGTATCTGCGGGGCTTGACCGGGTGCCTGCCGCGCGCGCGGCGATGCGCGGCGGCTACGTGACCCATCTGGTCACCTGTTCGGCCTCTGCCGCACGGCTTCTGGCCGTCGCGCCGTGACCGGGCAGGACGACACCGCGCTGCGCCAGTCAATCATTGACGGATGCCGCTGGATGAACGCCAGCGGTATCAACCAAGGCACGTCGGGCAACATCTCGGTGCGCAGCGGCGATCAAATGATCATCACGCCGTCGGGCGTGCCCTACGACCTGTTGCGCCCCGAGATGCTGCAGCGCGTGCCGCTCAATGCACCGCCCGACCTCTCCGGGCACATTAGGCCCAGCACCGAATGGCGGTTTCACCAATGGGTGCTGAACGCGCATCCGCATCTGGGTGCGGTTGTCCATGCGCATCCGGCCCATGCTACGGCGCTTGCGGTGCAGGGGCGCACCATTCCCGCCTGCCACTATATGGTCGCGGCATTCGGCGGAACCGACGTGCCGTTGGTCGGTTATGCGCTGTTCGGAAGCGCTGCTCTGGCGCAGATGGTCACCGACGCCATGACCGAACGCAGCGCTTGCCTGATGGCCAACCACGGTGCGATAACTGCAGGCGACACGCTGGCCCGAGCGCTCTGGCGGATGGAAGAGCTTGAAAATCTTGCCCGCGTGTATCTGCTGGCGCTCGCGACCGGCGCGCCGAACATCCTGTCTGATGCACAGATGGCCGATGTCATCGCGGCGTTTGAGGACTATGGTCCCAAGCACATTGCCTAGCCCAGCAGCACCACCAGGACCTGTCCCGGTTTCGTTCCGGCGCTAACGTTAAGCGGCCTTGCGTTCGAAAGTCACGGGGGCTTTTGCAGCCCAAAGCTGAATGTCGGCGGCTCGAGTTGTAGAAGTCATTGATGTAATTAAAAATGGCGACTTCCACCACTCTTCTTGTTTACCAGTTTCTGCGCCATATCATTTCGGCCTTCAGCGGTTTAAAGAAG
>JBBREW010000072.1:0-9301 GCA_038225335.1 Rhodobacterales bacterium | reverse complement strand
GAAACCCGCGGGATCAACACCCGCGCCGAACTGGCGCAGGCAGAAGCGGCGTTCCAGCACAACGCCCGCGCCGCGGCCATCGCCGATGGCGTGACCCTGCCCGCCCCCGAAACCGTCATCTTTGCCCATGACACCTATATCGGCGCGGATGCGCTGATCGAACCCTATGTGGTCTTTGCCCCCGGTGTCACCGTGGAATCCGGGGCAACGATCCGCGCCTTTTCCCACCTTGAAGGCTGCCACGTCAGCCGCGGGGCCGTGGTCGGCCCCTATGCCCGCCTGCGCCCTGGCGCGGAACTGGCAGAGGACGCCCGCGTCGGCAACTTCGTCGAGGTGAAGAACGCCCTGATCGACGCAGGCGCCAAGGTGAACCACCTGACCTATATCGGCGACGCCACCATCGGCGCCGGGGCCAATATCGGCGCGGGCACTGTCACCTGCAACTATGACGGCGTGTTCAAACATCACACGACGGTCGGGGCCGGGGCCTTCATCGGGTCTTCCACCATGCTGGTGGCGCCCGTCACCGTGGGGGCCGGGGCCATGACGGGGTCCGGATCGGTCATCACGCGCGACGTGGCCCCCGGCGATCTGGCCCTGGGCCGTGCGCCGCAGGTGAACAAACCGGGGCTGGGCCAGCGCCTGATGGACCGCCTGCGGGCGCTCAAGGCGCAGCGGCAGACCCCCACCGGACAAAAGGACTGACACCATGTGCGGCATCATCGGAATCCTCTCCCGCAATCAGGCCGCCCCCTTGCTGCTCGACGCGCTGAAGCGGCTGGAATACCGCGGCTATGACAGCGCAGGAATCGCCACCGTGCAGGACGGCCACCTTGACCGCCGCCGCGCCACGGGCAAGCTGATCAACCTGCAGGACCTGCTGGTGCATGACCCGCTGGCGGGCAAGGTCGGCATCGGTCACACCCGCTGGGCGACCCACGGCGCACCGACGGTGATCAACGCCCACCCGCATCGCGGCGCCCGCGTGGCCGTCGTGCACAACGGCATCATCGAGAATTTCCGCGATCTGCGCGCCTTTCTGGCCGACCACGGCATCGCGACCCAGACCGAAACCGACACGGAAACCGTGGCCTTGCTGGCGCAGTTCCATCTGGACCGCGGACTGTCACCCCGCGACGCGGCCCGCGACACCATCGCACAGCTGACCGGGGCCTATGCCCTGTGCTTTGTCTTTGACGGCGAGGACGACCTGCTGATCGCCGCCCGCAAGGGCAGCCCGTTGGCCATCGGTCACGGCGCGGGGGAAAACTATGTGGGATCGGACGCCATCGCGCTGGCACCCCTGACCGATACAATCACCTATCTGGACGAAGGCGACTGGGCCATCGTCACCCGCACGTCGGTCGAGATCCGCAACGCGGCGGATGAACCGGTGACACGGCCCCGCAAGACGATCCAGACCGGGTCCGCCGTCATCGACAAGGCAGGCTACAAACACTTCATGGCCAAGGAAATCGCAGAACAACCGACCGTCCTGCAAGGGGCGCTGGCCCATTACATCGACGCAGGCGGCAGCCACATCGTCCTGCCTGACCCCGGCATCGACTTTGCCAGCGTGGACCGGTTGACACTGGTCGCCTGCGGCACGGCCTTCTATGCCTGCATGGTGGCGAAATACTGGTTTGAACAGGTGGCCCGCCTGCCCGTTGAAATCGACGTGGCGTCTGAATTCCGTTACCGTGAACCGCCCGTGACACCCGGCACCGTGGCCCTGTTCGTCAGCCAGTCGGGCGAGACAGCGGATACGCTCGCTGCCCTGCGCTACATGACAGGCAAGGCGGACCGGATCCTGTCCGTGGTCAATGTGGCCGAATCGTCGATTGCGCGCGAAAGCGATCTCGCCTTGCCGATTCTTGCGGGGATCGAAGTCGGCGTTGCATCGACCAAGGCCTTTACCTGCCAGCTGACCACCCTGGCCTTGCTGGCGCTAAAGGCCGCGGCGGACCGGGGGCAGTTGTCGCAGGCCGATCTGGCGGACCGGCTGGCCGACCTGAAACGTCTGCCGGGGCTGATGAACGCGGCCCTCGGGATCGAGGCGGACTGCCGCGTGATCGCGCAAGACCTGTCAAAAGCCCGCGACATCCTGTTTCTGGGGCGCGGTGCGATGTATCCGCTGGCCCACGAAGGCGCGCTGAAACTGAAGGAAATCAGCTACATCCACGCCGAAGCCTATGCCTCCGGAGAGTTGAAACACGGCCCCATCGCCCTCGTCGATCCCGCCGTGCCGGTGATCGTCATGGCCCCGACCGACAGCCTGTTCGACAAAACCGTTTCCAACATGCAAGAAGTCATGGCCCGCGGCGGCAAGGTCCTGCTGATCACCGATGCCCAAGGGGCCCGCACCGCATCCGATGGCGTCTGGACGACACTTGTCATGCCCGACATCGCGCCGTTTCTGGCACCGATCCTCTATGCGATCCCGGCGCAGCTGCTGGCCTATCATACCGCCGTGGCCAAAGGCACGGATGTCGATCAGCCCCGCAACCTCGCCAAATCCGTCACGGTGGAATAGCAGCCTCCCGGCCTGACGGTGTCAGCCCGGCCGGGGGCGCGGCCCCCGGACCCCCGGGATATTTGGAACGAGAAGAAGGGGGACCGAAAAAGGCAGCCAAGGTCAGACAGCCCATGGGTGTCATCCAGATGTCATGTCTTCTTCTCGTCGCAAATATCCCGGGGGAGGCGCAGCGCGCCGGGGGCAGCGCCCCCTCTTTTTCTCACGCGGCATCCCTTAGTACTCTGTCCGCACAGGGCCGGACACAGCCCCGCAATCAGCGGGCGGCGACGCTGACTTCGGCGATGGCGGTCAGCGGAATGTCCAGCAGACGCATCGCGGCCAGCGACATCTGACTGCCCGACCCCGCCGCACCGCCCGATGGCCGCAATTCGACGTTTGCATCCTTGCCCTGATACGTCACGCGCCCCGGTGTGACGGCCGTCACCAACGGCGTCTGCAACCAGATGCCGGGTTCTGCCGGCGGCCCGAGCGTGGCCAGCGTCGTGCCCAGCGTCGCTGACGGGGTATCAACCTGCACCGCCAGCGCCGCCGCCTTGTCAGCGGCTGTTGTCGTGTCGAATTCCTCGACCGTGCGGGCCGCGGCAGGCGGGCGCGGTGGCGGCGGCGTCACGGCCATGGGAGCAGCCGTGGTCGTCCCTGCGGCGGCGGGGATGGCCGTCGGCGCGCCTTGCGACGCGGGGGTCATCATTGCATCGCAGGCGGCAAGGGCCAGAACGGGGATCAGGATCAGGATTTTCATATCCCCACGCTAAGGTGCGCCACGCGTGGTGACAAGTCCCGGTCCGCGCCTTGCGCCAAGGGTCGCGCAGGCATAGGTTCAGACCATGACCATGCCCCTGATCGACCCTTTTGCCCGCGCCATCCGCTATTTGCGGGTCTCTGTCACGGACCGTTGTGATTTCCGCTGTGTCTATTGCATGTCGGAAAACATGACCTTCCTGCCCAAGAAGGACCTGCTGACGCTAGAGGAGCTGGATCGCCTCTGTTCGGCCTTCATCGCGCTTGGCGTCGAAAAGCTGCGGATCACCGGAGGAGAGCCCCTGGTCCGCCGGGACATCATGACGTTTTTCCGCGCCATGTCGCGGCATCTGGACAGCGGTGCCCTGCGCGAACTGACCCTGACCACCAACGGCAGCCAGCTGGAACGCTTTGCCACCGATCTGTTTGCCGCGGGCGTGCGCCGGGTAAATGTCAGCCTTGATACGCTGGACGCGGACAAATTCGCCCGCATCACGCGCTGGGGCCGGCTGCCGCAGGTGCTGCGCGGCATTGATGCGGCACAGGCGGCGGGCTTGCGGGTCAAGGTCAATGCCGTGGCCCTGAAGGATTTCAACGAAGACGAGTTGTTCACCCTGACCGATTGGGCCGCCAGCCGCGACATCGACCTTACCTTTATCGAGGTGATGCCCATGGGCGACATCGGCAACGAGGATCGGATCGGCCAGTATTGGTCGCTGAAGGACCTGCGGGACCAGCTTGCGACCCGGCACAGCCTGACCGATCTGCCCGACAGCACCGGCGGGCCTGCGCGCTATGTCCAGTTGAAGGACACAGGGCAGCGGATCGGGTTCATCACGCCGCTGTCGCACAATTTCTGCGAATCCTGTAACCGCGTGCGCATCACCTGCACCGGAGAGATCTATACCTGTCTGGGACAGGAAGGTCATTCCAATCTGCGCGGCCCCTTGCGCGCATCCGAATCCGACGCCATCCTGACCGACGCGATCCGGGCCGCCATCGCCCGCAAGCCCAAGGGCCATGATTTCGACTACTCCCGGCAGGCGGTCGACGGTCAGGTGTCGCGCCACATGAGCCATACCGGCGGCTGACCCATGACCCGCCCGCCCTTGCTGCTGCGCGCCTATGGGCGGCTGGCCGATCTGTCAGCGCCCTTCGTGTTCCGCCGCATCCGCGACAGGCTTGTGTCGCATGGCGTGTCACCCGCCCGCGCCCGCGAACGTCTGGGCCATGCCACGCGCGCCCGCCCCCCCGGACCGCTGATCTGGTTTCACGGCGCGAGTGTCGGTGAAACCCTGTCGGCGCTGCCGGTGATTGCGGCGCTGCGCAGGCGTCAGCCACGGCTGGCGATCCTTGTGACATCGGGCACGGCGTCCAGCGCGGCTGTACTGGCCGACCGGCTGCCGCCGGGTGCGGTGCACCAGTTTGCCCCGCTGGACAGCAAGGCGGCCTTGCGCCGGTTCCATGACCACTGGCAACCCGACCTGCTGGTGCTGATGGAATCGGAGATCTGGCCGCAGATGATTGCCACAGCGCCCTGCCCCGTCGTCCTGTTGAATGCCCGCCTGTCCGCACGCACGCTGACGCGCTGGCAAAAACTCGGTCCCGCCGCGGGCTGGTTGCTGGGCCGGTTCGCGCGGATTGAAACGCAGACCGACGACGGCACCGCAGGCCTGCTTGCGCTGGGCATGGCCCAGGACCGGATCCGCACCGGTGGCAACCTCAAGGCCGCGGCCCCGCCACCCGGCGCCCCTGCAGCAGACCTTGCAACCCTGCATGATGCCTTGGGCGACCGCCCCCGCTGGCTGGCGGCCAGCACCCACCCGGGCGAGGAAGCAGCCATTCTGGCAGCGCACCGGACCCTGTGCGCCACATGGCCGGACCTGTGCCTGATCCTGGCACCCCGCCACCCGGAACGCGCCGACCGCATCGCCACGCAGATCACCGACGCCGGGCTGACGCTGACCCGCCGCAGCGCGGGTCGCGGGTCTGCGGCACAGGTCTATCTGGCGGATACACTGGGAGACATGGGCCTGTGGTACCGTCTGTGCCCGATCACCTTTGCCGGTGGATCGCTGACCCCCAACGGCGGCCACAACCCATGGGAAGGGGCAGCCCTTGGCACCGCTTTGCTGACGGGGTCTCACCTTGCGAACTGCGCGCAGGACTGGCTGATGCTGCAGGATGCGGGGGCAGCCCGGACCGGGCTGGACGCCGCAGGGTTGACACCCGCGCTGCACGCCCTGCTGGGCGATCCGGCGGCGGTTGCGCGGATGGGCGCTGCGGCGCAGGACTGCATCGCCGCCCAGACCGGGGATCTGGACCGCAGGGCCGGCGATCTGCTGGCGCTGCTACCACCACGACAGGACGGCTCAGACCATGCGGGTTGACCCGGCACCCCTCCGGGTCATCGCGCCCAACCTGAAACGACGTCTGTCGGGGGTGACATCCACCGTGATCCGGCTGGTGCCGCTGCAGGCCCGCACCATCGCCATTGCAGCGACCGGGCCTGTCCTGCCAGCCACGGTGCCGCAGATCCCCCTGCACAGCTTGCTGACCATGTCGCGGCGCGGACCGGGGGGCGGCCCGCGCGTCTGGCACGCCCGCCGCAACATAGAGATGATCGCAGGTCTGGCCTTGACGCATCTGCTGCGCAAGGATCTGCGGCTGGTCTTCACCTCTGCCTCGCAGCGGCAGCACAGCGGGCTGACACGCTGGCTGATCGCCCGCATGGACGCGGTTGTCGCCACCTCTGGCCTGACGGCGGGCTATCTGCATGTGCCGTCGGTGACGATCCACCACGGCATCGATACAGACAGTTTTGCCCCGTCCCCGGACCGCGCCGCACTGCGTCATGACCTGCATTTGCCGGACGGCCTTCTGGTGGGCTGCTTTGGCCGGATCAGACCGTCGAAAGGCACGGATATCTTTGTCGGCGCAATGCTGGACGTGCTGCCCCACCACCCAAGTGTCACCGCCATCGTCATGGGCCGCGCCGTCGGGCGGGATCAGGCCTTTCTGGCTGATCTGCGCCGCAAGGTCGCCGCTGCCGGGCTGGACAACCGCCTGCTTTTTCTGGATGAGGTTCCGGCCGATGCGACTGCCCCGTGGTATGCGGCGCTCGATCTTTACGTGGCCCCGCAACGGCATGAGGGGTTCGGCTTGACCCCGCTGGAGGCGGCATCCTGCGGGGTGCCCAGCATCGCCACGCGCACCGGCGCCTTTGCAGAGATCGTGGACGACGGCGTGACCGGCACCCTGATTGCAACGCAGGATCAGGCGGCCCTGACCCGGGCGCTGCAAGCGATCCTTGCGGATCCCGACCGCCTCCACCGCTGGCAGACCGCCAGCCGCGCCCGCGCCCTGACGCAGTTCAGCATCACCACAGAGGCAGAGGCCCTTGTGGCGCTGTATCGCCGGCTGCTGGGCGGGGATTGATGCCCGGCTGGGCCGTGGTGGGGCCCACTTGATCAAAGGCCGGGGGCTGTCTGCCCCCGGACCCCCGAGGATATTTCAAACGAGAAGAACAAGGGGCCGTTGCAGGCGCAGGGTCCAGCTTTTCTTCTCGTTCCAAATATCCTCGCCGAAGGCACGGCCCGGCGGGCCGTCAGCATTGATCTGCAATGGAGGCGGCACCGTCACCCGATGGGCATGCGTTTTTCGACAATCTCTGCCCACCAGCTGCAGCCCGTCGGGATCACGTCGTCATTGAAGTTATAGGCCGGGTGATGCACCGAAGCACCCGGACCGTTGCCCACAAGGATATAGGCACCGGGCCGTTCCTGCAGCAGATAGGCGAAATCCTCGCCGCCCATGACAAGCGGGGCCGCGACGCAGTCTCCTGTCACGGCGCGGGCCACGTCCGCGGCAAAGGCGGTCTGTGCGGCACTGTTCACCATGACCGGATAGCCCGTCATCACGTTGACATGCGCCACGGCGCCATAGGCCTGCGCCGTCCCTCGGGCCAGGGCCGTCAGACGCAGGGCTGCCAGATCGCGCATCGCCTGCGACATGGTGCGTACTGTGCCGCGCAGATGCACCTGCGGGGCGATGACGTTGAAGGCCTTTGTATCGCTTTCGATGCTGGTCACCGACACCACGATCTGTTCGGTCGGATCGGCATTGCGCGAGGCGATGGACTGCAGCGCCACCACGATCTGTGCCGCCACAAGGATCGAGTCCACCGTTTCCTGCGGCTTTGCCGCATGGCCCCCGCGCCCTTCGACGGTGATCTCGAACTGGTCGGTCGCCGCAAAGAACGCGCCTTCGCGGATGCCGAACTGACCTGCGGGCATGCCGGGCCAGTTGTGCATCCCGTAGACCTCGTCGATCTGAAAGCGGTCCATCAGGCCGTCTTCACACATCTCGCGGCCGCCGCCGCCGCCTTCTTCGGCGGGTTGAAAGATCACGATGGCGGTGCCGTCGAAATGCCGCGTCTCTGCCAGATACTGTGCCGCGCCCAGCAACATCGCGGTGTGACCGTCGTGGCCACAGGCATGCATGGCCCCCGGCACGGTGCTGGCATAGGGCAGGCCCGTCGCCTCTGTGATCGGCAGGGCGTCCATATCTGCGCGCAGGCCGATGACCCGGCCGGTGGTATCCGTCCGCCCCTTGATCACGCCGACCACACCGGTGCGCCCAAGGCCTGTCACCACCTCGTCGCACCCGATGGCGCGCAGATGGTCCGCCACGACCCCCGCCGTGCGGTGCACATCGAACAGAATTTCCGGATGCGCGTGCAGATCCCGTCTGATCGCCGTGATGTCCGGCAGCAATTCGGCAAAGCGGTTCTTGACCGGCATGGGCAGGGTCCTTTGATGATGCCCCGCAATCCTGCCACCCCGGACCCCGGGGCGCAAGGCGGCCAGCCTAGAGTCCCGGCCCCGCCACCAGCGGCGATCCGTCGCTGAACCGCGACAGGCGAAAGCGGTGCAGGTCATGCCCCGGCGCATCGCCCGTGGCCAGCCGCGCCGCAATGCGCCCCATTGCGGGACCGATGCCGAATCCATGGCCGCACATCCCTGTGCAGACCACCAGCCCCGGCAGCGCCGCCACATGGTCCACAACCGGCACCACATCGGGCAACGTGTCGATCATCCCGGCCCAGCTGTGGGCGATCCGAACATCACCCAGACCCGGAAACGTCGCGGCGAAATCCTGTGCCAGCCGCTGCACACGGCCTGCATTGGGGGCCGGGTGCAGCACGCGGCACCGCTCGAACGGGGAAATCTGATCTTCGGCCCAGCGGCGGGGCGTGCCCCAGCCATCGGGATAGCCGCGCGGGGCGGCAGGCCGCAACGCTGTGCCAAGGGGGTCGTCCCACAACAGTTTGGCAAAGCTGCCAAAGGCGCGGACCGCATCGGGCCCGACGAACAGTTCATGAAACCCCGACGGAGCAAGGCTATAGCCGCCATCCGCCCGCTTGCGCCAGGCCAGCCGCTTGTCCACCGCACCGCCAAGGTTCACATCGCCCATGGGTCCCGTCGCCGCGACCGTGGCGCGCACCGACAGCTGCGGGATGGACACCCCGTGCCTGCGCAGCAGCAGCGACGACCACGCGCCCCCCGCCAGCACGACAGAGGCGGCGGCGATCCGGCCTCGTTCGGTGACGACACCCGCGACGCGCCCCGCCACCATGTCCAGACTGCGCACGGCGCAATCCTCGACGATGATGGCCCCGTCCGCCTGTGCGGCCCGGGCAAAGGCCGGCACCGCGATCCAGGGTTCGGCCTTCATGTCGGTGGGCGTCCACAACGCCCCCTTGTAGGTGCGCGCCACGCCGGGCAGCGCCGCTGCAACCTGTGCAGGCGTCAACAGGCGGCTGCTGACCTGCCAGACCTGCGCCTGCGCCAGCCAGTCGGCGTAACGGGCCAGTGCTGCATCGTCTTCGGCCAGATAAAGGGTGCCTGTGGTGCGCAACCCGACATCGCCCGCAGCCTGCTGCAATTCCGGCCACATCCGCTGCGCGTCCAGCATGATCGGCAATTCCGCCAGATCGCGGCCCTGCGCGCGCACCCAGCCCCAGTT
>JBBREW010000071.1:0-9317 GCA_038225335.1 Rhodobacterales bacterium | reverse complement strand
TTTCTGGACCGGCGCGAAATGGCCGTCCTGAACGTCGGAGAGACCGGCACCGTCGCAGTGAGCGGCGACACCCATACCCTCGACAAGGGCGAAGTGATCTATATCGGCATGGGTGCCGGGCCGGTGACCTTTGCGGGCGCGGGGCGTTTCTACATCCTGTCTGCCCCCGCGCACCGGACCTGTCCGACGCGCCTGATCCGTCTGGCCGATGCGCGCCGCGTCGAAATGGGCGCGCGTGAGACGGCGAATGAACGGGTGATCCTGCAATTCCTGCACCCCGAGGTGGCAGAGTCCTGCCAGTTGCTGATGGGCTATACCCAGTTTGCCGCAGGGTCGGTCTGGAACACCATGCCCGCCCATGTCCATGATCGCAGGATGGAGGCTTATCTGTATTTCGACATGCCCGCCGACCGCCGCGTGTTTCACCTGATGGGGGAACCCAGCCAGACCCGCCACATCGTCATGGCCAACGAAGAGGCGGTGATCTCTCCGCCGTGGTCGATCCACGCGGGGGCGGGTACCGGGGCCTATACCTTTTGCTGGGCGATGGCGGGTGACAACGTCGATTTCACCGATATGGACATGATCCCGATGGAGGATCTGCGATGAACCCGTTTTCCCTTGCCGGGCGCAGGGCGCTGGTGACGGGGGCCAATACCGGCATCGGGCAGGCCATCGCGGTGGGGCTGGCGCAGGCTGGGGCATCGGTTGTCTGCGCAGGCCGGCGCGATTGCGATGAGACGGTGGCCCTGATTGCGGGTGCTGGCGGCACGGCCTCTTCCGTGATTGTGGATTTTGCCGATCCACTGGCCGGGCAGGATCTGTTCGGTGCGGATTCCATCGACATTTTGGTGAACAACGCAGGCATCATCCGGCGCAATGATGCGGTCGATTTCACCCCGGACGACTGGGACGCGGTGATGGACGTCAATCTGAAGGCGCTGTTTTTCACCACGCAGGCCTTTGCAAAGGCGGTATTCGCGCGGGACGGGCAGGGGCGTGTGGTCAACATCGCGTCGCTGCTGTCGTTTCAGGGCGGCATCCGCGTGCCAAGCTATACCGCGTCAAAGCACGGTGTCGCGGGCCTGACCAAGCTGCTGGCGAACGAATGGGCCGCGCGCGGCATCAATGTGAACGCCGTGGCCCCCGGATACATCGAGACGAACAACACCGACGCCCTGCGGGCCGACAAAACCCGCAATGCGGCGATCCTTGAGCGCATACCCGCAGGACGCTGGGGTCAGGCGCAGGACCTTGCAGGGGCTGCGGTCTATCTGTGCACCCCCGCCAGTGCCTATGTCCACGGTGCCATCCTGAACGTCGACGGAGGCTGGCTTGCCCGTTGAAACCGCATCTGCGCCCGCGTCGCCGCCACGGCTGATGCGACCCGACACCCCGCGACCCGGCACCGGGATCGTGCATCTGGGGCTTGGCGCGTTCTTTCGTGCCTTTGGCTGTGTGACGATCGCCGACGCCATGGCGGCGTCCGACGGTGACTGGGGGATACTGGGCGTCAGCCTGCGCAGCCCCGACACCCGCGACGCGCTGACCCCCCAGGGCTGGGCCTATACGGCGGTGACCTTGCAGCCAGAGGGACCGCACACCCGGATCATCGACGTACTGACCGACGTGCTGGTGGCACCGGAAAACCCAGGCGTGGTCCTGTCCGCCATGGCCGACCCCCTGGTGCGGATCGTCACCTTGACCGTGACTGAAAAAGGCTATTGCCACCATCCCGCCAGCGGTGCGCTGGATCTGACGCATCCCGATATCATCCATGATCTGACCGATCCGCATCCGGTGTCGGCGCCGGGGTTTCTGGTCCGCGCGCTGCAACTGCGCCGGGCTGCGGGCCTTGCCCCCTTTACCGTGTTGACCTGCGACAACCTGCCGGAAAACGGCCCGCTGGTGCGCGGTGTCGTGCTGGACCTTGCCCGCCGCATCGACCCGGACCTTGCCGATTGGATCGCGGCAGAGGGGCGTTTTCCGGCCACGATGGTCGACCGGATCACGCCCGCCACCACTGCCGCAGACATAGCGCAGGTGACCGCACTGACTGGCGATCATGACGCGGCGCCCGTCATGCACGAACCGTTCCGGCAATGGGTGGTCGAGGATGATTTCGTCGGCAACCTTCGCCCCGATCTGGCGGCGGCGGGCGTGGTGATGGTCGCCGATGTCGCCCCGTTCGAGGCGATGAAGCTGCGGATGCTGAACGGCAGCCATTCCGCGCTGGCCTATCTTGGCTATCTGGGCGGGCATCAGACCATCGCCGATGCGGTGGCCGATCCGGCCTATGCCAGCTTTCTGCGCGTCCTGTGGTCGGAAATCGCCCCTACGGTAAGCGCCCCGCCGGGGGTTGATCTGCACAGCTATGCCGACGACCTTGCCCGCCGCTTTGCCAATCCGGCGATCCGGCACCGCACGTGGCAGATCGCCATGGACGGCAGCCAGAAATTGCCGCAGCGGTTGCTGGCGACCTTGCGGGACCGACTGGATGCGGGCCACGACAGCCCGGCCCTCGCGCTCGCGGTGGCGGGATGGATGCGCTATGTCACCCACACCGACGATGCGGGACAGATCATCGACGTGCGCGACCCGCTGGCTGCCCGGCTGCGGGACTGCGCGCGGGATGATCCCGCAGACACAGTGGCAAACCTGCTGGCCATCGCGGACATCTTTCCCCCTGATCTGGCGTCCCGCCTGTCCGCACCCGTTCAGCGCGCGGCGGATCTGCTTTGGACCAAGGGCGCACGCGCCGCTGTTGCACAGGTGGCACCATGATCGAAAGTTGGCGTTGGTACGGCGATCTGGATGCCATCACCCTGTCAGAGGTCGCACAGACCGGTGCACGCGGCATCGTGACGGCCCTGCACGATATCCCCTACGGTGAAATCTGGTCAGCGGACGCCATCGCCGCCCGCAAGGCGGAGGTCACGGATGCGGGGTTCGACTGGGTGGTGGTCGAAAGCCTGCCCGTCCACGAAGACATCAAGCGCGGCACCGGCGATCTGCCGCGGCTGTTCGCCAATTACCGGCAATCCATGGCCCATCTGGCCGCCGCCGGGATCACCACGATCTGTTACAATTTCATGCCTTTGCTGGACTGGACCCGCACCGACCTTGCAGCGCCCGTGGCGGGCGGCGGCACCTGTCTGCGGTTCGATGCAACCCGCATGGCCGCGTTCGAGGTGCATATGCTGGGCCGCCGCGCCGCAGAAGCGGATTACACCCCCGATGTGCTGAACAAGGCCGCCGCATGGTTCCAGCAGGCAACACTGGGGGACAGGGATGCGCTGCTGGCCGCGATCATGGCGGGTCTGCCGGGGGCCTTTGACCGTTATGACATTCCGGGTCTGCGCCGGGCGCTGGCGGGCTATGACGGGATCGACCGGGCGACCTTGCGCGTGAACTACAACCGGTTCCTGCAAGAGGTGATACCGGCGGCCACCGATCTGGGCATGCGGCTGTGCGTGCATCCCGACGATCCGCCGCGTGATATCCTTGGCCTGCCGCGCATCGTGTCTGACGCGGATGACATCGGTTGGATCATGGACGCGGTCGTGGCACCGGCGAACGGATTGACCCTGTGTGCGGGATCGCTGGGCGCGAACCCGGCCAATGATGTGCCGGCCATCGCCGCCCGTTTTGCCGACCGCATCCATTTTGCCCATCTGCGCAACGTGGCACGCGACGCGGACGGGTCCTTTGCAGAGGCCCCGCATCTGGACGGCGACACCGATATGGTGGCCCTGATCCATGTCCTGCTGGAGGAGGAATCGCGGCGCAGGCAGACCGGCCGCAGCGATCACGCCATCCCGTTCCGGCCTGACCATGGCCATCACATCCTGTCCGATCTGGACCGGACCCTGATTCCCGGCTATCCGCTGATTGGGCGGTTGCGCGGCCTTGCGGAACTGCGGGGCGTGATCCGCGCGCTGGGTCACCCCATGGCCGGAGGTGTTGCATGACCGGTTGGCCGCAACCCGCTGCACCGCCTGCTGAACCGCTGGACCCGGTCGCACTGCTGCGGGCGATGTTCGCGGCGGGTGTGGCCGCGGCGCAGCCTGCACTATGCCTGCCGCCTCATCTGCCACCGCCACCCAGCGGGCGCACCGTGGTCATTGGTGCGGGCAAGGCCGCTGCGGCCATGGCGCGGGCAGTGGAGGATCACTGGCCCGGCCCGCTGAGCGGGTTGGTCATCACCCGTTACGGTCACGCGGTGCCCTGCAAGCGGATCACGGTCACAGAGGCGTCGCATCCGGTGCCCGACGCCGCAGGCCTTGCCGCGACCCGCGCCATGCGTGCCCTGTGTCAGGGGCTGACGGCGGATGATCTGGTCATCTGCCTGATCTCTGGTGGGGGGTCTGCGTTGCTGGTGGATCCCGCCCCCGGTGTCACGCTGGCCGACAAGCAGCGGATCAACGCGGCCCTGCTGGCCTGTGGTGCCGATATCGCGGCGATGAACACCGTGCGGCGGCATCTATCGGCGGTCAAGGGCGGGCAACTGGCGGCACTGTGCCACCCGGCGCGGGTCGTGACGCTGGCCATTTCCGATGTGCCCGGGGACGATCCGGGGATCATCGCCTCTGGTCCCACGGTCGGCGACACCACCAGCCGTGCCGATGCGCAGGCCATTCTGGACCGGTATGGCATTGCGGCACCCCCGCTGAGCGATACCGTCGGCCCCGATGATCCCCGGCTGGAACATGCAGAGTTTCAACTGATTGCATCGCCGCTGATGGCCTTGCAGGCGGCGGCAGCGGTCGCCGCAGGGCAGGGGATCGCCTGTCACATCCTAGGTGACGCGCTGGAAGGGGCCGCAACCGATATGGCGCGGATGCACGCGGGCATGGCGCAAAGCGTGCAGGCCCACGGCCTGCCATTCACCGCCCCCTGCGTGCTGTTGTCGGGCGGGGAATCCACGGTGACGCTGGCCGCGGGGGCTTCGGGCCACGGCGGGCGCAACGCGACATTCGCCTTGGCGCTGGCCGTCGCACTGCGCGGTCAGAGCGGCATTTACGCGCTGGCGGGCGACACCGACGGGATCGACGGATCGGACCCGGTTGCGGGCGCTGTCGTGACGCCGGACACCCTGACGCGCGCCCGCGCCGCAGGCCGCGATCCGCAGGCGGATCTGGACGGCAACGATTCCCACAGCCTGTTTGCAGCCATCGACGATCAGGTCGTGACGGGACCGACCCTGACCAATGTGAACGACCTGCGGGCCATCTTGATCACCGGATGACGCAACGCTGATCCAACCGGCGCTGCCCTGTGGCACCTTTGCGCTTATATCGGGCGGCGTTGCTGCCTATAAGCGGCCTGTTCCCGCCCCTGCCAAAGGACACGCCATGTCGATCCGCACCGCCCTGACCGCCACTTGGATCATGCTGTTGGCCCTTGCGGCCCCCGTGTCAGCCCAGACGCCCGTGCTGCGGGCCGCCGTGCAAGAGGTGGGCACCGTCAACTGGGAGCTGGACACCATCCGCCACTACGGTCTGGATACCGCGCAGGGTTTCACGCTGGACGTGCAGGGCATGGCGGGTGCCGACGCGGCCCAGATCGCCTTTCAGGGCGGCGGCGCGGATGTGATCGTGGCCGACTGGATCTGGGTGGCCCGGCAGAACGCGGCGGGGGCCGATTTCATTTTCATCCCTTACAGCCGGGCGGTGGGCGGGCTTCTGGTGCCTGCGGCGTCACAGGCGCAGACACTGGCCGATCTTGCGGGCGGGCGCATCGGGATCGCGGGGGGAGCCCTCGACAAAAGCTGGATCATCCTGCGCGCCTATGCCAGCCAGACCTTTGGCATGGATCTGGCAGCCACGACAGAACAGGTCTTTGGTGCGCCGCCCCTGATCCTGAACGCCGGTGTGACCGGGCAGGTCGATGCGGCGATCAACGTCTGGCATTTTCTGGCCCGGATGCAGGCCGAAGGCATGCGCGAACTGATTGCAGTGGACACCGCCGCCGCAGCCCTGGGTCTGGACCCTGACACGCCCTTGCTGGGCTATGTGTTGCGGGCCGATCTGCTGCGCGAACAGCCCGCACTGGTGGCGGGTCTGGCGCAGGCCAGCCGGGATGCAAAGGATCTGCTGGCCCGCGACGCGACTGCGTGGGACCGGCTGCGCGACCGGATGAATGCCCCTGATGACGCGGGTTTTGCCGCCTTGCAGGCGGGGTTTCTGGCGGGCGTGCCGACCCCCGGTCCTGTGGACGGGGTGGCGGCTGGGCGGATGCTGCGGTTGATGGCGGACCTTGGCGGGGCGGAACTCGTCGGGGCTGCACTGGCTGATGCAGCCCTGGCCGACCCGGATTATGCCGTGCCGGACGCGATGTTCTATACCCTGCCGCAATGACGCACCGGCCGCAGACCGCTGTCGCAACCCTTGATCTTAGCGGTTTCGACTATGCCGGGGCAGACGTTCTGGGGGCTGTCCAGCTGACCTTGCACCGCGGCGACACGCTGGCGCTGACGGGCGCATCGGGGGTGGGGAAATCGACGCTGCTGCGCATCCTTGCGGGTCTGCTGCCCACGGATGGACACCGGGTGGTCACGGGCCGGATCGGGATGGTGTTTCAGGAACCCACATTGCTGCGCTGGCGGTCCGCACGGCGCAACATCGAAATCGCAGCCGGTGTGCCCCCCGACCGGGCCCTGGCCGCCTTGGCAGAGGTGGGTCTGCGCGATTGCGCCGACCGCTATCCGGACCGCATGTCACTGGGGCAACAACGGCGTCTGGCGCTGGCCCGGGCCTTTGCCTGCGATCCGGACCTGCTGTTGCTGGATGAACCCTTTGTATCGCTGGACCCGGTGGCGGCGGACAGCATGATGGACCTGTTTGATGCCTTGCGCGCCCGGCGCGATCTGGCAACGGTGCTGGTCACCCACGCCCCCGCAGAGGCCGACCGGCTGGCCACCCGGACGCTGCTGCTGTCGGGACGGCCTGCGGTCCTGACACCTGTGTGATGCGCCATTGCACTGGCGGGCGGATGCAGGCTTCGTTAGCGTAGGGGCATGACAGGCCCCCCGCCGGGATGGGGCAGGGATCTGTGCGCATGACGAAAGGGAGAGACCATGGAACTGAAGGACGAACGCGAGATTGCCGCCCCGCCAGAGGTGGTCTGGGCTGCGCTGCTGGATGCCGATGTGCTGCGTCAATGCGTTCCCGGCTGCACCGAAATGGCGGGCAACCCGCAGGACGGGTTCACCGCGACCGTCGTGCAAAAGGTAGGCCCGGTCAAAGCGACCTTCAAAGGCGAAGTGACGCTGACCGAGATGAACGAACCCCACAGCCTGACGATCAGCGGGCAGGGCAAAGGCGGGCCTGCGGGCTTTGCATCTGGTGGGGCCGATGTGGTCCTGACGCCCACGGACACGGGCACGCGGCTGAACTATCATGTGACGGCCAAGGTCGGCGGCAAGATGGCGCAGCTGGGCAGCCGGATCATCGACGGCTTTGCCCGCAAGATGGCAGATCAGTTCTTTGACGATTTCAAGGCGGTCGTCGAAGGTGACGACGGGGCAGAGGATGTGGAAACGGCCTCAGCGGCAGAGCCCGATCAGGACGCCGCACCCGCAGCGCGGGCAGGCTGGGTCAAGCGGCTGACGGGCCGGACCTGACACCCGCCGTGGGATCGCACTTGCCGACCGGCACCGCGTGGCGCATGCCCGACTGGGCTGTGACGCTTGCATCCCTTGCGGTGCTGGTGGGGCTTTGGGCCATTGCCGCGTGGTGGGTGGCCGCACCGCGGACCGCCCCCGGCCCGGCGCAGGTCGCGGCCGTCTTGTGGGACGAAGCGGCCAGTGGCCGCCTGCTGGCACATCTGGTGCCGACGCTGATCCGCGTCGCTGTGGCCTTCGGCATAGCCATGGGGATCGGCGTGGCGCTGGGCATTCTGCTGGGCACGTGGCAGCGCCTTGACCGCTGGGCCGATCCTTGGGTCGTCATCGCCCTGAATATCCCGGCGCTGGTCGTGATCGTCATGTGTTACCTGTGGATCGGGCTGACAGAGGTCGCGGCGATCATTGCGGTCAGTTTCAACAAGACGGCCACCGTCATCGTCACCCTGCGCGAAGGCGCGCGCACGCTGGAACCCGCCTTGCGCGACATGGCGCAGGTGTTCCGCCTGTCGCCGCTGGACCGGTTGCGCCATGTCGTGTTGCCGCAGCTTGCCCCCTATCTGTCGAGTGCGGCGCGCAACGGGTTGGCGATCATCTGGAAACTGGTGTTGGTGGTCGAATTTCTTGGCCGTCCAAACGGCATCGGGTTCCAGATTCACCTGAATTTCCAACTATTCGAGGTGGCGCATGTGATGGCCTATGCGCTGGCATTCATCGCCGTGATGCTGGTGATCGAATACGGGATCATGCAGCGGCTGGATGCGCGGGCCAGCGCATGGCGCCGCCCGGTCACGGCGGCCCCGCAGTTCGCATGACCGTCTAGAACGTCACCCCGGCATAAAGCGCGATATTGGCGTATGGCGTCACCTCTCCCGTGCGGACGACGGCGCGGGCGGTGATCATGGCACGTTTGAAATCTGCGTGGCTGACAAGAGTGGGGGGCAGCGGGGCCAGAGCCTGCAAGGCGGGGGTCGCTTCCTTTGCCATGGTGCAGCGTTCGACCTGCATTTCCGTCAGGACGGCCGCCAGAACCGGGGCAAAGCCGGGCAGGCCGTGGGTCACGGCCAGATCAATGCAAGGAACGCCCGGCGGCACCGGCAGGCCCGCATCGCCAATCACCAGCAGATCGCCATGCCCCAGCGACGCCACAAGGCGCGAGAGGTCAGCATGCAGGATGCCCGCCTTTTTCATCACGCGGCATCCAGAAACTGCTGGACGGCCACCTGCACAGCGCGGGGCTGATCGGCGTGCAGCCAGTGGCCCGCGTCCGGCACGGTCTGAATCGTGGCCTCGGGGAACAGGCCCCTGATCACCGGGGTGGCACTGTCCTGTACATAGGCCGAATTGGCCCCGCGCAGGAACAGGGTGGGTCCGCCGAACGACCCGGTCACATCGGGCCAGCCCACGATGGCTTCCATGCAGCGGTCCAGCACATCAAGGTTCAGCGTCCAGCGTTTTTGTTGCAGATCAAGGCTTTGCAACAGGAAAGTCGCTGTGGCGGCGTCGATATCCATTTGCGCCTGTGCGTCGCGCCGGGATGTGATGGATGACAGATCAACCCCCTGCATCGCGGCCAGCGGTCCGGTCTGGCTGTGGTCATAGGCGACGGGGGCGATATCGGCCACGATCAGTCGCCGGACCAGATCGGGACGCGTCAAGGCCAGAACCATCGCGGCCTTGCCCCCCATCGAAT
>JBBREW010000070.1:0-9410 GCA_038225335.1 Rhodobacterales bacterium | reverse complement strand
AACGGTAAGATTGCCCTGTCACACCACACCCATCGGACGACAGGCGGCAGGACCAGGGAGAACGCGATGTTTCAATTCTTCGGCAAGGGTGACGGGCGCGGGCCGGTGGTGCCAGAGAGCAAGGCCTCTGCCACGGGACCGCTGGTCGCCATTGCAAGCCATGGGCGCGCGGCGTGGGGTGCGCGGGATGCAACGTCGCTGACGCGGGCCGGGTTCATGTCGAACCCGATTGGATTTCGCGCGGTCAAGCTGATCGCACAAGCCGCAGCAGCCGTGCCCTTGATCGTGCAGGACCGGTTGCAACGCTATGACATTCATCCGGTGCAGGACCTGCTGGCGCGCCCCAATACGGCACAAGGCAAGGCGGAACTGCTGGAGGCGGTTTACGGTCAGCTGCTGTTGAGCGGGAATGCCTATCTGGAAGGGGTGGCCGACGGCGGTCTGCCGGCAGAGATGCATGTGCTGCGGTCGGACCGGGTGCAGCTTGTGCCGGGGAGCGATGGCTGGCCTGTGGCCTATGATTACAGCGTCGGTGGGGCCAAGCACCGGTTCAACGTCGTGCAGGGTGTCAGCCCCGTGTGCCATATCAAAAGCTTTCATCCACAAGACGACCATTACGGGTTCAGCCCGATGCAGCCTGCGGCCAATGCGATCGACGTGCACAACGCGGCCAGTGCCTGGTCCAAGGCGCTGCTGGACAATGCGGCACGGCCGTCGGGGGCCATCGTGTATCGGGGCAGTGACGGCCAAAGCCAGTTGAGCCAAGATCAGTACAACCGGCTGGTGGATGAGATGGAAACCCAGCACCAAGGCGCCAAGAACGCGGGACGCCCGATGCTGCTGGAAGGGGGGCTGGACTGGAAACCGATGGGGTTCTCGCCGTCCGACATGGAATTCCAACAGACCAAGGAAGCGGCGGCGCGCGAAATCGCCATCGCCTTTGGGGTGCCACCGATGTTGCTTGGGATACCCGGTGACGCGACCTATGCCAATTATCAGGAAGCGAACCGTGCGTTCTATCGCCTGACCGTGCTGCCGCTGGCCACGCGGGTGACCAGCGTGATTGCCGACTGGCTGTCGGATTTCACCGGCGAGCGGTTGGAAATCCGGCCCGATCTGGATCAGATTGCAGCACTGTCAGCAGAGCGTGACAGTCAGTGGCGCAGGGTCAGCGAGGCGTCGTTTCTGAGCGATGCGGAAAAGCGGTATCTGCTGGGTCTGCCCGTGCGCGAGGTCGAATGATGCGCGACAAGATCGTGCCCTTGCCGACCAGACCCCGCAGCATAGCGCCGACACCTGCGCCTGATGGTTGGCACGACCAGATCAATCGCAGGCTGGCGGGGATCGAACATCTGATCCGGCGGCTGGAATGGCAGGTCTGGGGGGTGGCCTGCGGTGCGGCGGGGCTGCTGCTGCTGGACACCCTGCACCGCCTGACCAGCCGCTAGCGGCGTACACAGTAAAGGATCATGGGATGACACTGGAACACAAGTTTTGCAGGCCCGACACCGCCTTGGTGATCGAAGGCGCAGAGATCGCGGGTTATGCGTCTCTGTTTGACCGCCGCGATCAGGGCGGCGACCGGGTCGGGCGCGGCGCCTATGCGGCGTCACTGGCGGCACTGGATGCCAAGGGGTGCAAGGTCAAGATGCTGTGGCAGCATGACCCGGCCCAGCCCATCGGCGTCTGGGACGAGGTCCGCGAGGATGCCCGCGGGCTGTGGGTCAAGGGCCGCATCCTGACCGATGTGGCCAAGGGCCGCGAGGCGGCGGCCCTGATCGGTGCGGGGGCCATTGACGGCCTTTCGATCGGTTACCGCACGGTCCGCGCCACCAAGGACGACACGGGCGGACGCCTGTTGTCGGAACTGGAGCTGTGGGAGGTGTCACTGGTGACCTTTCCCATGCTCTCCGATGCGCGGGTCGCGGCCAAGTCCGACGATCCGGGCGAACACCTGCTGCGTGATCTGGCGGCGGTGTTCACCGCAGCCCGGACCGCGTTGCGCACCGGCTGATCGCAGCCACACCAACCCGAGAGGACCATCGATGTCGAGACCCCAGACTGTGTCGGGGGCCGGAGAGGCGCTTTCTCCGGCCGAGGAACTGCGGACCGCGATCAGCGGATTCGTGACCGAGTTCAAAGATTTTTCCAACGGCATTTCCGCCACTTTGCAAAGACAGGACGACCGTATGAACAAGATTGATCGCAAGACGATGCTGATGGGCCGCCCCGCACTGGCGCAGATGGCAGAGATGGACGCCCCGCACCAGAAAGCCTTTGCCGCATATCTGCGGTCGGGTGATGATGACGGGCTGCGGGGGCTGGCGCTGGATGGCAAGGGTCTGTCCACGGTCGTTGCCGCTGACGGCGGGTATCTGGTCGATCCGCAAACGGCGGATTCGGTGAAATCCACCCTGAGCACCACAGCCAGCATCCGTGCGGTCGCCACGGTCGTGAACGTGGATGCCACGTCCTATGATGTGCTGGTCGATCATACGGAAATGGGGGCCGGTTGGGCCACAGAGGTCGGCACGACATCCGAAACCGATGCGCCGATCATCGACCGCATCACCATTCCGCTGCACGAATTGTCGGCATTGCCCAAGGCAAGCCAGCGTCTGCTGGATGACAGCGCCTTTGATATCGAAGGGTGGCTGGCCCAGCGGATCGCGGACAAGTTCGCCCGCAGCGAGGCGGCGGCCTTTGTCATCGGGGATGGCATCGACAAGCCGCGTGGCATCCTGTCCTACCCCACGGTGGATAACGATGTCTGGTCCTGGGGCAATATCGGCTATGTGCCGACCGGGGTGAATGGCGAGCTAGGCGACACCGATGCGATGATCGATCTGGTCTATGCGCTGGGCGCATCCTACCGCGCCGGTGCGGTGTTCGTCATGAACAGCCGCACTGCGGGATCGGTGCGCAAGCTGAAGGACGCGGATGGCCGGTTCCTGTGGTCGGACGGGCTGGCATCGGGCGAACCCGCCCGGCTGCTGGGTTATCCCGTGCTGATCGCAGAGGACATGCCCGATGCCGGGACGGGCACGACGCCCATCGCCTTTGGCGACTTCGGTGCGGGATATACCGTGGCGGAACGGCCTGACCTGCGCGTGCTGCGCGATCCGTTTTCCGCCAAACCGCATGTGTTGTTTTACGCCACAAAGCGTGTCGGCGGGGCTGTCAGCGATTTTGCCGCGATAAAGCTACTGAAGTTCGCGACCGCCTGACCCTGATCCGCGTCATTCACCCTGGGGAGGGAGGGTGACGCGGAGACCGGGCGCGCCGTCTGTGCGGGGCTGAGAGTGTCCCTGCATTGTCCAGCTGCTCACTTCCGTCCGAGCAATGCGGGGGCAATGGCTGCGGCGTGCCCGGACCTATTGCCCTCACCTCACCACAGGATTTGCGGAGAATATCCATGATGTTGATCGAAAAAAGCCCTGTGCCGGCTGCCGCACTGCCCTTGGTGGGGTTCAAGGACCATCTGCGGCTGGGATCGGGATTTGCCGATGACGGTGTGCAGGACGAGACGTTGGAAACCTTTCTGCGTGCGGCCCTTGCGTCGATCGAGGCGCGCACGGGCAAGGTTCTGATCGAGCGGGATTACCGCTGGACCGTGACCGCCTGGCGCGGTGCGGACCGCCAGCCGCTGCCGCTGGCCCCGGTCAGTGCCATTGTGGACATGGTGCAGATCGACCGGCAGGGTCTGCGCACACCGGTCGCGCAGGCGCGCTATGGTCTGGAACCTGACATGCAGCGCCCGGCGATTGTCGCGACCGGGTCCATGTTGCCTGCCGTGCCGCAGGGGGGACGGATCGAGATTGATCTGATGGCGGGGTTCGGACCGGACTGGTCCGATCTTCCTGCTGATCTGGCGCAGGCGGTGCTGCTGCTGGCCGCGCATTTCCACGAATATCGCAGCGACGCGGCCCTCAACGGGGTCACCATGCCCTTTAGCGTGACCGGTTTGATCGAGCGTTATCGCACGGTCCGTCTGTTCATGGGGGGGGCGGACATGACCGCGCCGCTGCTGAACCGCAAACTGGTTCTGGAACAGGCGGACCGGGTGGCGGACGGA
Organism: Rhodobacterales bacterium; assembly: GCA_038225335.1. Classification (GTDB taxonomy): domain Bacteria; phylum Pseudomonadota; class Alphaproteobacteria; order Rhodobacterales; family Rhodobacteraceae; genus Loktanella. Next base: position 5,335 of record JBBREW010000070.1, on the reverse strand, counting down.
TCGGGCGGCCACAGCGAAGTGTGGCTGCCGCTGGGGACACTGTGGGCCGAGATCAAGGCCGGGACCGGGTCCGCCCGCGTGGCGCAGGCCCTGACGCTGAGCCGGGTGCCGTTGCGCATTACCGTGCGGGCCGCCCCCGCCGGTGCACCGTCCCGTCCGGTTGCCGGGCAGCGGATGCGCGAAGACACGCGGGTCTTTGCCATCCTTGCCGTGGCAGAAGCGGACCGGGCGGGACGTTATCTGGTCTGCCATGCCACCGAAGAGGTGGTGTCATGAGCTATGTGCAGGGATTGGCCTTGCAGGCTGCTGTCTATGACCGGTTGACCGCCACGCAGCCGTTGACCGATCTGGTGGGCACGGCGGTGTTCGACAGCCTGCCGCCGGGGGCGTTGCCGCCGCTGTATGTGGTGCTGGGTGCGGAAAAGGTGCGTGACGCATCGGACGCAGGCGGCAACGGCAGCGTGCATGATTTCACGATCTCCATCGTCACCACACAGGCGGGATTTTCCAATGCCAAACAGGCTGCCGCCGCGGTCAGTGCGGCACTGCTGCAGACGCCGCTGGCGCTGGACCGGGGACGGGTGCTGGGGCTGCGGTTTCACGCGGCCAGCGCCGTACGGGTCGGCACGGCCGAGACGCGCCGGATCGATCTGACGTTCCGGGCGCGACTGTCCGACGACTGACCACACACAGGTATCAACAAGGAGTAGCGACATGACGGCGCAAAGTGGCAAGGATCTGCTGGTGAAGGTGGATATGACGGGCGATGGGCAGTTCGAGAGTGCCGCGGGACTGCGGGCGACGCGCATCAGTTTCAACGCCGAAAGCGTGGATGTGACCAGTCTGGAAAGTGCCGGCGGCTGGCGTGAACTGCTGGCGGGAGCAGGGGTCAAGACCGCAGCGATATCCGGGTCCGGTATCTTTCGCGACGCCGATACCGACGAGCGGATGCGGCAAGTGTTCTTTGACGGGGAAACACCCCAGTTCCAGATCATCATCCCGGCCTTTGGCACCGTGCAGGGGGCGTTCCAGATCACCTCTATCGACTATGCCGGGACCTTCGACGGCGAGGCGACCTATGAGGTGGCGTTGATGAGCGCGGGTGCGCTGAGCTTTGTCGCGGCGCTGTGACATGGTGAACCCCCTGGCCGGAGAAGTCAGCGTCACCATCGACGGTGTGCCGCATGTGGCCAAGCTGACGCTGGGCGCACTGGCAGAGCTGGAAGCCGCGTTGCACAGCGAAACCCTTGTCGATCTGGTCGAGAGGTTCGAGGCAGGCCGATATCGCGGGCAGGATGTGCTGGCGCTGGTGGTTGCGGGTCTGCGCGGTGGCGGTTGGCGCGGAGAGGCCGCGGATCTGCTGAGTGCTGATATCGCTGGCGGACCGGTCGCCGCCGCCCGTGTGGCCGCAGAATTGTTGGCCCGCGCCTTTACGCCGCCCGCATGAGCAGCGGCACAGGCGGGGGGCTTGACTGGCGCGGGTTGATGGTCGCGGGGCTGCATGGCCTGCGGCTGCGGCCGGATCAGTTCTGGCGGCTGACGCCCGCTGAACTGGCGATGATGCTGGGTCACACCACAGCGCAAGGCCCGCTGGGCCGCAGCGGGCTGGATGCCCTGATGCGGTCCTTTCCCGACACACACCGACAGGAGCATGACGCATGAGCGAACTGGATCAGATCGCGGGGTTGGAGGCGGATATCGATGCGCTGGACCGCACCCTTGGCGACACACGGGCGATGGCCGCGTCATTCGATGCGACCTTGCGGGGGATGCAGGCGACGCTGGGTGAGACAACGCGGGACCTGGGTCAGCTGGAACGGGGATTTGCCAGCGGGTTGCGCCGCGCCTTTGACGGGCTGGTCATCGACGGCCACAGCCTGAGCACGGCGCTGGGCACGGTGGCCAAGGCGATGATCGACACCAGCTATGCCGCTGCCGTCAACCCGGTGATGAAACACGCGGGCGGACTTCTGGCGAACGGGATCAACGCTGCCGTGTCGGGTCTGATGCCCTTTGCACAGGGCGGTGTGATCGCCGGGGGGCGGGCGACGCCCTTTGCCAAAGGCGGGGTGGTCAGCAGTCCCACCACCTTTGGCATGCGCGGCGGCACCGGCCTGATGGGCGAAGCCGGGTCAGAGGCGATCATGCCGCTGTCGCGCGGGCCGGACGGGCGGCTGGGCGTGCGGGCGCAGGGCGGCCAGACGGTCCATGTCACCATGAACATCACCACGCCGGATGCGCAGAGTTTCGAGCGCAGCCAGACCCAGATTGCAGCCCGGATGGGGCGTGTTCTGGGACGTGGACAACGCAACCGCTAGGAGGTTCATCGCATGGCATTTCATGAAAGCCGGTTTCCGGCCAACCTGAGTTTCGGCGCGACGGGCGGGCCGGAACGGCGCACGGATATCGTCACCCTTGCGAATGGGTTCGAGGAACGCAACACACCCTGGAAACACGCGCGCCGCCGGTTCGATGCGGGTCTGGGGTTGCGGTCTTTGGATGACATTGCGCAGCTGATCGCGTTTTTCGAGGCGCGTGAAGGGCAGATGCACGGCTTTCGCTGGAAGGACTGGGGGGATTTCAAATCCTGCAAGCCATCGCAGCAGACCTCTGCGCTGGATCAGTTGATCGCCATGGGGGACGAGGTGACGGGCACGCTGCCGCTGGTCAAAGCCTATGTCAGCGGTGCGCAGCGGTATCTGCGCCCGATCACAAAACCTGTGGCCGGCACCGTGCGGATCGCCATTGGCGGTGACGAGGTGCAGGAGGGCATCGACTGGACGATTGACACGGCCACGGGCCTTGTCACCTTCCAGACCCCGCCGGATCTGGGTGCCGAAGTCCGGGCCGGGTTCGAATTCGATATACCGGTGCGGTTCGACACCGACCGGATCGACACGTCGGTTTCCAGTTTTCAAGCCGGTCAGGCGCCCAGCGTGCCCGTGATCGAGGTGCGGGTATGACGGCGGCGCTTGCCAGCCATCTGGCGACGGGTGCAACCCATGTCTGCCAATGCTGGGTCCTGGCCCGTCGTGACGGCCGGACCTTTGGCTTTACCGACCACGATCTGCCTTTGACCTTTGGTGGCGTGACCTTTCTGGCCAACAGCGGGATGAGCGCCAAGGCACTGTCCGCCAGCACCGGGTTGTCGGTGGACAATACAGAGGCCGTCGGCCTGTTGCAGTCCGACGTGATTTCAGAGACCGATATTGCGGCTGGCCGTTTTGACGGCGCCGAAATTGCGCATTGGCAGGTCCAGTGGGACAATGTCGCTGCGCGCAAGATCCTGTTCAAAGGGGCCATCGGTGACATCACACGGCAGGCGGGGCAGTTCGTGGTCGAATTGCGGGGCCTGTCCGACCTGCTGAACCAGGTGACCGGGCGCACCTATCTGCGGCGATGTTCAGCCGTGCTGGGGGATGACGCATGTGGGGTCAACACGGATACCCCCGCTTTTACAGTTGATCTGACGGTCGATCAGGTGACAGAGCAACGCATCCTGCGGCTGGCGTCCTCTGATCATGCGGACCGGTGGTTTGCGGACGGGCAATGCCGTGTGGTGACGGGGGCGGCGCAGGGTCTGGAAGCCACGATCAAGCAGGACCGAATCACGGGCAACGGGCGCACTGTGGTGCTGACACAGGCCTTGCGCGGCGATCTGCGGGCTGGCGACCGGGTGCGGCTGGTGGCGGGATGCGACCGCCGGGCCGAAACCTGCCGGATCAAGTTTGCAAACCTGCTGAATTTTCGCGGGTTTCCCGACTTGCCCGGTGACGACTGGCTGATGGCCGTCCCGCAGGACGACAGTGCCGGTGGCAGCGAAAGCCGTCTGCGGTGACGCCCGTCGTGGCAGAGGCGCGGCGCTGGATCGGCACACCGTTCGTGCATCAGGCGTCCCTGCGCGGCGCGGGATGCGACTGTCTGGGTTTGATTCGAGGCATCTGGCGCCATCTGCACGGGGCAGAGCCGGTGGCCGTTCCACCCTATCCCTTGCTGGCGGGCGCTGCCCGGACAGAGGATCTGTGGGCAGCCCTGCGGCATCACCTTGCCGGTGTCGACGATCTGGACCCCGGACCGGGGCAGATCCTTCTGTTTCGGCTTCAGGCGGGGTCGCCTGCGCGGCATCTGGGCGTGATGTCACAGGCGGGACACAGCCCAGAGTTCATCCATGCCTATGCACGGCACGGGGTCGTCGCCTGTCCGCTGTCCGACCCTTGGGCGCGGCGCATTGTGGCGCGTTTCGCATTTCAAAAGGACTAAGCTCATGGCAACACTTGTTCTTTCGGCGGCGGGCATGGCGCTGGGCGGGTCCATCGGCGGCACCGTGATGGGGCTGTCGATGGCAACCGTCGGGCGCGCGGCCGGGGCGGTGCTGGGCCATGCGATTGACCAGCGCATTCTGGGGTCGGGCAGCGATGCTGTTGCCGTCGGCCGGGTGGACCGGCTGCGGCTGACCGGTGCGGGCGAAGGCGACGCCATTGCCCGGGTGCATGGCCGCATGCGCGTCGGGGGGCAGGTCATCTGGGCGTCGCGTTTTCAGGAAAGTGCGACGACAACCGGTGGCAGCGGCGGCAAATGGCGCGCGCCCGAACCGGGCACCACGCAATATGCCTATCAGGTCAGTCTGGCCATCGCCCTGTGCGAAGGCGAGATTGCGCGGATCGGGCGGATCTGGGCAGACGGTGTCGATATCGCGCCGCTGGCCCTGAACATGCGGGTCTATCCCGGTACCCGGACCCAGTTGCCGGACCCCAAGATCGTGGCCGTCGAAGGCGCGGATCATGCCCCGGCCTATCGCGGGACGGCCTATGTCGTGCTGGAAGACCTGCCCTTGGCGCAGTTCGGCAACCGGGTCCCGCAATTCACGTTCGAGGTGATGCGCCCCGCAGACCCCGGCACGCCTGCGGCCATGAACGACATCGCACGACAGGTGCGGGGTGTGGCCCTGATTCCGGGCACGGGCGAATATTCCATGGCGACCACGCAGGTCAACCTGTCGGCTGACTTTGGCAACGCGGTCGCGATCAACGTGAATTCGCCCAGCGGCGGGACCGATTTCACGACCGCGATCACCGCATTGCACGAGGAATTGCCTCGCTGCGGATCTGTCACTGTGGTGGTATCGTGGTTCGGGGACGATTTGCGCTGCGGCGTCTGTGCGGTGCAGCCACGGGTGGAACAACGCGCCGTGGATGGCGACGTGATGCCATGGGTGGTGGCAGGCATCGACCGCGCGGCGGCTGGGCTTGTTCCGCGACAGGACGACCGGCCCGTCTATGGCGGCACACCCGCCGATGCTGCGGTGATTGAAGGTCTGCGTGCCTTGCGCGCCAAA
>JBBREW010000069.1:0-9506 GCA_038225335.1 Rhodobacterales bacterium | reverse complement strand
GCAGGGTCAGCCGATCCTGCCCCTTTGTCCGCCGGTCTGCCCCCGGTCCAACAGCAGATGGTCAAGGATCACACAGGCCATCATCGCTTCGCCGACGGGCACGGCGCGGATACCGACGCAGGGATCGTGACGGCCTTTTGTAACGACCTCTGTGGCGGACCCGTCCATCAGGATGGATTTGCGCGGAGACAGGATCGACGACGTGGGCTTTACCGCGAATCGCACGACGATGTCCTGCCCGGTCGAAATGCCCCCCAGTATCCCGCCCGCATGGTTTGACGCATAGGCGGGGCCGTCCTCTGTCATGTAAATCTCGTCGGCATTGTCGCGCCCGGTCAGCGCGGCGACGGCCATGCCATCGCCGATCTCGACACCTTTGACGGCGTTGATGCTCATCATCGCGGCGGCCAGATCGGTATCAAGTTTGGCATAGATCGGGGCCCCCAGACCGGCAGGCACGTGCCGGGCGACCACTTCGATGATGGCACCGACCGAATTGTGGTCGTCCTTGCGCAGCCACGTCAGGTAATCTTCCCATTCAGACGCGGCCTGACTGTCGGGACACCAGAAATCGTTCTGGCCGATGGTGTCCCAGTCGAACCGCGCGCGATCAATGCCCTTTGCCCCCATCTGCACCATGTATCCGGTGATCTGCACATCAGGCACAAGGGCTGCTAGCGCCTGCCGTGCGACCCCGCCCGCAGCGACCCGCGCTGCCGTTTCCCGCGCCGACGACCGTCCGCCACCGCGCGGATCGCGCAGCCCGTATTTCTGGTGATAGGTGATGTCGGCGTGCCCGGGGCGAAAGGTGTTCAGGATATCGCCATAATCCTTTGACCGCTGGTCGGTGTTGCGGATCATCAGCTGGATCGGCGTGCCGGTGGTGTGACCGTCATAAACCCCTGACAGAATTTCGACCGCATCCGGTTCATTGCGTTGGGTCATGTTCCGGTTCTGACCGGGCCTGCGTTTGTCCAGCCACTGCTGGATCGTGGCAGGGTCCAGCGGCACCCCCGGCGGGCAACCATCGACGGTGGCACCCAAGGCGGGGCCATGGCTTTCGCCCCAGGTGGTGAACCGGAACAGATGACCAAAGGTATTGACCGACATGGGGTGCGCCTCGCTGTTGTTGTCAGCGGCTTAAACCATAGGCAGACCGGGTTCAATTCGGCAGAACCGCTGCATTTGCTGCTGTCCAGCGCCCCAAATGACGGCCGTTGCGCAGGAAAACGTCGCCAAATCGCACAACCTGTGGCAGTTTGAACCTGTAACACTTTGGTAACGATCATCAGGAAGGACGCACCCATGGCGGACGCAACGACCACTTCATCCCCCCCTGGCGATCGCAAGACAATGTCGCTGACGATGAAAATCATGGTGGCGATGGGCCTTGGCATCCTTGTCGGTGTCATCTTCAACACGCTGGACATCGCCTTCATCAATACCCATGTCGTCGCCGGATTTTTTGGCATGATCGGCACCATGTTCGTCAATGCCTTGAAAATGCTGGTGGTGCCGCTGGTGTTCTTTTCGCTGATCGGTGGCGTGGCCGGGATCGGCGATGTGCGGGTGCTGGGCCGTGTCGGCACGAAATCCTTCTTTCTGTATCTGGCCACGACCGCCCTCGCGATCACCGTGGCGCTGGTGCTGGCGACCTTGGTCGGCCCCGGCACCGGGTTTGACATGACGGGTATCCAGACCGATGGAATCACCGGGACTGCCGCCCCCAGCGTCTGGGGTGTCTTTGCTGCCGTGGTTCCCACCAACCCCATTCAGGCCTTTGCCAGCGGCGAAATGTTGCAGGTCATCTTCTATACCGTCATCCTGGGTATCGCTGTGCTGATGGTGGGCGACCGGTCAAAGCCGTTCATCGCCGCCTGCAATTACATGAACGAGGTCATGATGAAGGTCGTCGATCTGGTCATGCGCGCGGCCCCTTACGGCGTGTTTGTCCTGATTGCCAAGACCTTTGCCGAACAGGGGCTGGGGTTGTTCCTGCCTGTCATCGCCTATGTGCTGACACTTGTGGCGGCATTGGCCATCCACCTGTTCGTGACCCTGCCGGGGATGCTGAAGGTGCTGACCGGCCTGAACCCGATCATCTTCATGAAAAAGATGCGGTCGGCGCAGGTCTTTGCCTTTTCCACGGCCTCGTCGAACGCCACCATTCCGGTGACCTACCAATGCGCCACGGAACGGGTCGGCGTCGATGAAAGCGTGGCGTCGTTCTGTATCCCCTTCGGGGCCACGATCAACATGGACGGCACCGCGATCATGCAAGGCGTGGCGACGGTGTTTCTGGCCAATGTCTATGGCATCGAACTGGGCCTGATGGGCTATGTCACCGTCATCGGCATGGCGGTTCTGGCGTCCATCGGCACTGCCGGCGTGCCGGGTGTCGGGCTGGTCATGCTGACGATGGTGCTGACGCAGGTCGGCCTGCCGATCGAAGGGATCGCGATCATTCTGGGTGTTGACCGGCTGATGGACATGATCCGCACGGCGGTCAACATCACGGGCGATGCCATCGTGACCACGATCGTCGCCAGCGGCGAAGGCAAGCTGGATGTGGGCGTGTTCAATGACCCGGACGCGGGTCTGCTGAACGATCACGACGCGCCTTTGCCGGACCACGCCATGGCCTGAACCGACCCTACCCCACGACGCAGCGGGGCCGCAGGATACTGCGGCCCCTTTTCATTCCCGGCGGGCGTTGTTAGCCTAGCGGCACCTCGGGGGGCCTTTACTGGCTGAGATGCGCAAGCGGACCCGTTGAACCTGAACCGGTTAGGACCGGCGGAGGGAAGGTCCGGCAATCCTGCTGTCCCCCATTCCGCCCGTCGTTTTGGAGGATACCATGAGACACCTTTCTTTCAGTCTGGGTCTGTCAGGCGTCGGCGCGATGATCTGTGCCAGCACAGCCATCGCCCAGACACCGACACTGAACGTCATGACCTATGACAGCTTCACATCCGAATGGGGTCCCGGCCCCGCCATCGAGGCAGCATTCGAGGAAACCTGCGGCTGCGATCTGGTCTTTACCGGTGCGGGCGACGGTGCCGCCCTGCTGGCGCGCCTGCGGCTGGAAGGCGCGCGGACGGATGCGGATGTCGTGCTGGGGCTGGACACGAACCTGACCGCCGCCGCCTTTGACACGGGGCTGTTCGCGCCGCATGGGGTGACGGCCGATCTGGCGCTGCCGGTGGACTGGTCCGACGACACCTTTCTGCCGTTCGACTGGGGCTATCTGGCCTTTGTTGCCGACCGTGACACGCCACCGGTTACGTCATTTCGGGCCCTCGCGGACAGCGATCTGCGGATTGTCATTCAGGACCCCCGGTCATCCACACCGGGTCTGGGGTTGCTGATGTGGGTCCATGCGGTGCATGGCGACGCGGCACCGCAGCTTTGGGCCGATCTGGCTGACAATATTGTCACCGTCACGCCCGGCTGGACAGAGGCCTACAACCTGTTTCTGGCCGGAGAGGCGGATGCGGTCCTGTCCTATACCACCTCGCCTGCCTATCACGTCATGGCAGAGGATGACGACAGCAAGACCTCCTGGGCCTTTGACAGCGGAAATTACCTGCAGGTCGAAGTGGCGGCAAAGCTGGCGGGCACAGACCAGCCGGAACTGGCCGACGCCTTTATGGCGTTCATTGCAAGCCCCGGTTTTCAGACCGTCATCCCGGACACGAACTGGATGTATCCTGCGACCGACGTGCCCGTGCCGGCGGCCTTTGACGACCTGACACAACCCGGCAGCGGGATCCTGTTGTCGTCGGACGCAGCGCGGGATGTCCGCGACACGGTGGTCGAGGCATGGCGCAGCGCCCTGTCGCAGTAATGCGCCACCTGCCGGCGTGGGGGGCAGCCGCACTGGTGCTGGCCCTGACGCTGGGCACGCTGCTGGCGGTCGCGGTAAGGGCCGATGCGGCACGCGGCCTGTCGGGGGGGGACTGGTCCGCGATCCGGTTCACCCTGTGGCAGGCTGCGGCATCGGCGCTTTGCAGTGTCGCACTGGCGATTCCTGTGGCCCGCGCGCTGGCGCGGCGGCGGTTCCGGGGGCGCGGCCTGCTGGTCATGCTGCTGGGTGCGCCCTTTATCCTGCCGGTGATCGTGGCGGTGCTGGGGCTGCTGGCGGTCTTTGGCCGGGGCGGGTTGCTGAACACCGGCCTGTCCGTGCTGGGTCTGGACCCGGTGTCGATCTATGGTGCGGGCGGGGTTGTGCTGGCGCATGTGTTTTTCAACCTGCCGCTGGCGGTGCGGTTTGTCCTGCAAGGCTGGCTGGCGATCCCTGCGGAACGGTTCCGTCTGGCCGCGCAACTGAACGCGCCGGTCTGGCGGTTGCTGGAACTGCCGATGCTGGCCCGTGTCGTGCCGGGCACGCTGCTGGTGGTGTTTCTGATCTGTCTGACAAGTTTTGCCGTGGCGCTGACACTGGGCGGCGGGCCACGGGCCACGACGATCGAACTGGCCATCTGGCAGGCCGTCCTGTTCGACTTTGATCTGGGGCGCGCGGCGCTGCTGGCCTGTCTGCAATTCGCCTTTTGCGCGGTGGCCGCCGGGTTCGCATGGTGGATTGCCCCCGTTGACGCGCTGTCGGGCGGGCTGGACCGTGTTGCGGCCCGTTGGGATCAACGCCCCACAGACTGGATCTGGCTGGGGGCGGTGACGCTGTTTCTGGTCCTGCCCCTCGCCATGGTGGTCTGGCGCGGCCTGCCCGGTCTGTCGCAGATCGGGCCAGAGATCGGCTGGGCCGCCCTGCGGTCGGTCGTAGTGGCTGCGGGGTCAACCGCCCTGTGCCTGTTGCTGGCGCTGGTGCTGGCGTTGCGCGGCGGCCTGTTTGTGTCGGTTGTGGGCGTGCTGCCCTTGGCGGCCAGCGGGCTGGTGATGGGGACCGGGCTTTTCATCATGGCATACCGGTTTGCCGATCCCCGCGATCTGGCCTTGCCTGTCACGCTGCTGGTCAATGCGGTCATGGCCTTGCCCTTTGCCCTGCGGGTGCTGGCGCCGGCGGTGACAGCTGTGCGGCAGACCTATGGTCCCTTGGCCCAGACGCTGGGTCTGCGCGGCTGGGCGCTGGTGCGGATCGTGATCCTGCCCCGGCTGCGCCGTCCGCTGGGGTTCGCGGCCGGGTTGACGGCGGCCCTGTCGATCGGTGATCTGGGGGTCATCGCGCTGTTTGCCGGTGACGCGCAGCAGACCCTGCCGCTGGCGATGTTCCGGCTGATGGGCGCTTACCGCATGGATGCAGCGGCGGGGGCCGCGCTGATCCTGCTGGCGCTGGCGCTGGGTGCGTTCTGGATCTGCGACAGGGGAGGTCGGATGGATGCTGACGCTTGAGGCCGTGACCGTGGTGCAGGACGCTTTCCGTCTGACCGCCGATCTGCGCGTGCCACCGGGGCTGACGGCGGTGATCGGCCCGTCCGGGGGTGGCAAATCGACCTTGCTAGGCACGATTGCGGGCTTTGTCGCTCCGGTTGCGGGGCGTGTGCTGTGGGATGGGACCGACCTGACCGCGCGGGCACCGGGCGACCGGCCTGTGACCATGCTGTTTCAGGATAACAATCTGTTCGCCCATCTGACCATCGCGCAGAATGTGGGTCTGGCCCTTGCACCGCGCCTGCGCCTGTCTGCGGGTGATGCGGCCCGGGTGGCGGCGACGCTGGACCTTGTGGGGCTGCAGGGTCTGGGCGCGCGCAAACCCGGCGGTCTGTCGGGCGGACAGCAAAGCCGTGCGGCACTGGCCCGGGCGCTGCTGTCAGACCGGCCCGTCGTGCTGCTGGACGAGGCGTTCGCCGCCCTTGGACCCGCCCTGCGCGATCAGATGCTGACATTGGTGCGTGACCGGCTGGTTGCGACCGGGCGCACGGTGCTGATGGTCACCCATGATCCGCAGGACGCGCGTGATTACGCAGAAAGGGTGATCGTCGTGACCGACGGGCAGGCATCATCGCCCCAAGATACGGCACGCCTGTTCGCCCACCCGCCATCCGCCCTGCGTGATTATCTGGGCCGCTGACGGATCGGCATGAAAAAAGGCCCACTGGATGCCAGCGGGCCTTTCATCAGGTCAGACGCAAGGGTCAGTCCTTCAGCTTTTTCTTGTGCGGCGCCCACAGACGCTTGTTCGTCAGATACAGCAGCACCGACAGCACCGACAGGAACAGCACGCCGGTCAGACCGGCCTGCTTGCGGGCGGTCATTTTGGGTTCGGCGGTCCACATCAGGAAGGCAGCGACGTCCATCGCCTCTGATTCCAGCGAGTTATCGTGGCCGTCGTCAAAGTCGATATCGTCGCCATACAGGGGCGGTGACATCGAAATCCAGCTGCCCGGCACGGTGTGGTGACCGTGATCGTCCTTGCATTCGTCGGGGAAACCGCCGTTGGCAAAGGCTGTGTTGTAATAGCCGTCCATCGGCGATTCCATGTCCAGCGCACATTCCGGTTCTTCGGCATAGCCTGTCATCAGCGATGCGATGTATTCCGCACCGCCCATGCCGTTGATGAACTGGCTGATGCCTGTCCCGTAGGGGCCGTGGAACCCGGCGCGCGCCTTGGCCATCAAGGACAGGTCGGGGGCGTTGGACAGGGAAGACGCCGGATAGTGGTCGGCAGGGGTGGCCGGGCGATAATCGCCCAGACCGTCATCCATCGATTGGTCGAAAACCTCGAAGTTTTCGGCATAGGCACGCATCTGGTCGTCCGGAAGGGCCGGGCCCGTCGCGTCCGACAGGGTGCGGAACGCGACATAGGTCATGCCGTGGCAGGCGGCGCAGATCTCTGTATAGATCTTCAGCCCGCGCTGAAGCTGCATGGTGTCGTAGCTGCCGAACGGACCTTCGAAGGGAAAGGCGTAATCGACGATTTCGACTTCTGATGCAGCCTGGGCAGAGCCCGCCCCGATCGCCAGGGCGGCCATGGCCGTCAGTGTAAGTTTACGAAGCATTGTCGTATTGTCCTTTCTTACTCGGCCGGGGTCACGATGGTTTTTGTCCCACCGGTCGGAGCATAGTGCGCCTTGAAGTCGTCCTCGATCGTGGTGGGTTGTGCCAGCGGCTTTTCCATCACGCCAAGCAGGGGCAGGATGACAAGGAAGTAGGCAAACCAGTAGGTCGAAGCGATCAGCGAAATCCAGTCATAGGGGAATTCCGCAGGCTGCGCGCCGACCCACATCAGAACGATGAAATCGACGACCAGCAAAGAAAACCACCATTTGAACATCGGACGGAACCGACCGGACCGGACCGAAGACGTATCCAGCCACGGTGCCAGCGCCATGACAGCGATGGCGCCGAACATGGCGAGCACACCAAAGAATTTGGCGTCGATGATGCCAAAGCTGATGAATTCGACCAGTTGCACGGCCCAGACATCGGCGGTGAAGGCACGCAAGATCGCGTAGAACGGCAGGAAATACCATTCCGGCACGATATGCGCAGGCGTCACGAGCGGGTTTGCAGGGATGTAGTTGTCCGGGTGGCCAAGGTAGTTGGGCATGAAGCCCACGATCGCCATGAACACCGCAAGGATGATCGCCAGCGCAAACAGGTCCTTGATCACGAAGTAGGGCCAGAACGGCAGCGTGTCCTTTTCGGCGTCTTCCTTGGACGTGCGGCGCACCTCGACCCCGGTGGGGTTGTTGTTGCCGGTGGTGTGGAACGCCCAGATATGCACCATGGTCAGGCCCAGCAGGATGAAGGGCATCAGATAGTGCAAAGAGAAGAACCGGTTCAGCGCAGGCTGGCCAACGGCAGATGCACCCAGCAACCATGTCTGGATCGATTCACCGATAAAGGGGATCGCGCCGAACAGGCCGGTAATCACGGCCGTGCCGTGGAATGACATCTGACCCCAGGGCAGCACGTAACCCATGAAGGCGGTGCCCATCATCAGCAGATACATCAGCATGCCGATGATCCATGTGACTTCGCGCGGGGCCTTGTAGGACCCATAGTAAAGGCTGCGGAAGATGTGCAGATAGACCGCCACAAAGAACAGCGACGCGCCGTTCATGTGGAAATAGCGGATCATCGCGCCGCCGTTCACGTTGCGCATGATATGTTCGACAGAGGCGAAGGCCATGTCCACATGCGGGGTGTAATGCATCACCAGCACGATGCCGGTCACAATCTGCACCACCAGCGTAAAGGTCAGCACGATCCCCCAGATCCACATCCAGTTCAGGTTCTTGGGTGTGGGAATGGTGATCGTGTCATACAGCAACCCGACAATGGGCAGGCGGCGGTGAAGCCACTTCTCGCCGTTTGTCTTCGGCTCGTAATGGTCGTGCGGAATACCGGCCATGAGGGGCTCTCCTTAACCGAGTTGAATGGTTGTCGCGTCAACAAAGGACGCAACGGGGATCAGCATGTTGCGCGGTGCCGGCCCGCGACGGATACGCCCGGCAGTGTCATAGTGCGACCCGTGGCAAGGGCAGAACCAGCCGCCAAAGTCACCCTGTTCGCCCAGTGGCACACAGCCAAGGTGCGTGCAGATGCCCATCTGGACCAGCCATGCGCCGTCAGCCGCATCCGATCCTTCGGGATTGGCCAAGGCGCGGTTGGCGTCCGACGCATCGGACCCTACGGGCAGGTTTTCGTTTTCCGCGCCCTGATCGGGCAGGTCCGACACGGCCACGGTGGCCGCGGCTTCGATTTCCGATGCCGTGCGATAGCGGATGAAGACAGGCTTGCCTTGCCACAGGACGGTCAATTGCGTGCCTTCACTGATGCCGCTGACATCGACCCGGATCGACGCCAGTGCCTGCACATCGGCGGTAGGGTTCATCTGGTTCACAAGGGGCCAGACTGCCGCGCCCGTCACGACAACGCCGGCACCGGCGGTCGCATAAAAAAGAAAGTCGCGGCGTGTGCCCTGATGTTCGTCTGCATGTGACAAAGGGATGTCTCCGGTTGATGGGGGCCACACACGGGGGATAGCCCAGCGAAAGTAGGAGGGGGCGCATGACAGGCACCCGATCTGGCGCTGTTTAACTTGCGTAGCAACGCCCGTCCAGCGGACATTCCGGCGCAGGGGGCAGGGTGTGTCATGCTCGGCACCGCCACGGGGCTGCACCCGCGGCGCATCGGGATTTCACATCACGCAATTCTGCGCCTGCGGGGGGCATCAGGGGGTTGAGGCAAAGGGCATAAGGCCCTACTTTAATCTGAATACTGGATTTTAAATGGTCATTTTGTTCATGTTCCGCGCCCCCATACTTGTCGCCTGCATGTCAGCGGGATTTCCTCTCGCAGCCAGCGCGCAGGTCGAGTTGAGCTTTTACGGCGGTGCGCAAAGCGCGCCACATTCGGATGTGTTCATCAGTGGTGACCCGGCCCATCCCAGCAATACCCGCGTGACATGGGAAGGGCGGTCGTTTGAACCGCCACCCTATTACGGTCTGCGCGCGACCTATTGGGTGTCGGACATGATTGGCTATGGCCTTGATTTCACGCATACAAAAATCTATTCGACGGACGCATCACGCGAAGGCACGACG
>JBBREW010000068.1:0-9631 GCA_038225335.1 Rhodobacterales bacterium | reverse complement strand
TTGCCGCCTCCTGAAGGTCCGCCGTCATCAAACGCTATGTGGCCGAATTTGGTATTTCAAGTTAAAAATGTTTGAGCTTGAAATAAATTCAGGGTCGCGGCAGACTGTTCGGAAGCGGCATGACGCAGCGCGATCCGCATGGCCTTTTTGTGGAACTGCCTGCCGCTTTGCCTGCAAGGCCTGCATGAATTCGAGATCAGGCATGACTATCGAACCCCGGCGTTCCGCCATCCCACAAGGCGCAGCCGCAACCGCATCAACACGGAGATGAGACGATGACACTGAAAGCCACACTTGCAGCGACCACTGTGCTCACCCTGTGCCTTTTTACCGGGGCCGCTGCACAAGAGGTGCCGGCATCCGCGCAGGACGATACACTTAAAATCGGCGTGATCCTGACCTTGTCCGGCCCCGCAGCCGCCCTCGGCGAACAGGCGCGCAACGGGTTCATGCTGGCCGCAGAGCAGATGGGCGACATAGGCGGCATGCCGACAGAGGTCATCATCGTCGATGACGAACAGCGCCCCGATCTGGCCTCTGACAAGGCCAGGGAACTGGTGCAGCGCGATAACGTCGATTTCGTTGTCGGCCCGATCTTTTCCAACATCCTGACGGCGATTCATCAGCCCGTCACGGAGCAGGGCATCATCCTGATTTCACCCAATGCCGGCCCTTCGAACTTTGCCGGTGCCGATTGCAACCCGAACTTCTTTGCGACGTCCTACCAGAACGACCAGAACCACGAGGTGATGGGTGCCTACGCAGAGATGCAGGGCTACAAGAACGTTTTTCTGCTGGCGCCGAACTATCAGGCCGGCAAGGACAGCCTTGCGGGATTTCGTCATTCGTACACCGGCGCGGTCGCGGGCGAGGTCTTTACCGAACTGGGGCAACTCGACTTTTCGTCGGAGCTGGCACAGATCGCGGCGTTCCAGCCCGATGCTTTGTTCGCCTTCATGCCCGGCGGTATGGGTGTCAATCTGGTCAAGCAATTCGATCAGGCGGGTCTGAGCGCGCTGCCGTTCCTGTCGGCCTTTACCGTGGACGAAACCACATTGCCCGCGACCCAGGACGCGGCTGTGGGTCTGATGGGCGGCGCCAACTGGGCGCCCGACCTTGACACGCCCGCCAACGCGGCTTTCGTAACGGCCTATATTGAAAAGTATGACGCCGTCCCCGGCAGTTACGCCATGCACGGATTTGACGCAGCGCAACTGATCGACAGTGCGATCAGAAAGCTGGACGGCGATCTGACCGACCGCGACGCCCTGCGTTCCGCCCTGAAAGAAGCCGATTTCGACAGCCCGCGTGGCGATTTCAAATTCGGTATCAACAACTTTCCGGTGCAGGACTTCTATCTGGTCGAGGCGGTCAAGCGCGACGACGGCTTCTACGGCACCGCGATCAAGGAACAGATCTTCACTGACTACGTCGATACCTACGCCGCATCCTGCACGATGAACTGATCGGCGCCGGAAGGACGACAGCCATGACGAACCTTTTCGTGCTGCAGTTGCTGAATGGGCTGCAACTGGGTGTGCTTCTGTTCCTGATTGCAGCGGGTCTGACGCTGGTGTTCGGGATCATGGACGTGGTCAACCTGGCCCACGGTGTGCTTTACATGGTGGGCGCCTATTTCATCGCGACCTTCGCTGCATGGACCGGAAGCTTCTGGTGGGGGTTGCTGCTGACGCTGCCTGCTGCCGTTGCGGTTGGCCTGATACTCGAGGTCGTGGTGATCCGAAGGCTCTACCACCGGTCCCATCTGGATCAGGTGCTTGCGACCTTCGGACTTGTGATGATCGCGAACGAGACGGTCGAGATCGTCTGGGGATCGTCCCCCCTGTTCGTGCCCATGCCCGACCTGCTGGCAGGATCAGTGCCGCTCATGGGACCGCTGCAATATCCCGTCTATCGGCTGGCCATCATCGCGACGGGGCTGGCGGTTGCGGGGGGGCTGTATCTGGTCATCAACCATACCCGGATCGGCATGCTGCTGCGGGCCGGGGCCTCGAACCGAGAGATGGTTTCGGCGCTGGGCATCGACATCGGCAAGCTTTTCGCCGTTGTATTCACCCTCGGGGCTGTCCTCGCCTGCGGGGCGGGGGCCATTGTTGCGCCGATCCTGTCGGTGGACAGTGGGATGGGGGAAAGTGTGCTGATCCTGACCTTCGTGGTCGTCGTGATCGGCGGGATAGGGTCAATCCGGGGCGCGTTCCTTGGGGCGATCCTCGTGGCCGTGGTTGACACAATGGGCGGCGTCTTCGGCCCCATCTTGCTGCGCACGTTCCTTGATCCTGCTGCGGCCGGGCAGACCGGGCGGATACTGGCGCCGATGCTGATATACATCCTGATGGCGGGGCTCTTGTGCCTGCGGCCGCAAGGCCTGTTCGGGGGACGCAACTGATGAGCAATGTTGCCGCCGATCAACCGCTGGCAAAGCCGCCCGCTGGTCTGTCGACGCGCCTGAAGGTCGCGCTCGTGCTCTTTGTGCTTTTTGCCCTGTTTCCGCCGCTGACAATGGCGCTGGACGATCCGTTCCTGCTGCTGATCGGCACCCGCATGCTGGCCTATGCGCTGGCTGCGATGGCGCTGGACCTGATCCTTGGCTACGGCGCAATGGTATCCTTCGGACATGCGGCCTATCTTGGCTTCGGCGCTTATGCGGTGGCGATCCTGTCCAGCTATGGCGTGACCGATGTGTTGCTGCAAATGGGGGTCGCGATGCTGGTGGCGGCGGCCTTTGCGCTGGTGACGGGCGCGATTTCCCTCCGCACGCGCGGCGTCTACTTCATCATGATCACGCTGGCCTTCGGGCAGATGGCCTTCTTCTTTTTCACCTCGCTGTCGGCCTATGGCGGCGATGACGGCTACGGGTTGGCACGCCGGTCGACCTTGCTGGGCAGCGACGTGCTGGGACACGACATGGCGATGTATTACTTTGCGCTTGCCGTGCTGATCCTGCTGTTCGGGCTGTGCCACCTGATCGTGAGGTCCCGGTTTGGCCGCGTCCTGACCGGCATCCGCGAAAACCGCACGCGGATGGAGGCGATCGGATTTGCCCCCTTCCGCTATCAGTTGACCGCATTCGTGATCTCTGGGGCCATGACGGCCGTTGCGGGCGTATTGCTGGCGAACCAGTCGCAGTTCGTCTCGCCATCCTTTATGTCTTGGCACCGGTCGGGAGAGCTGATTGTCATGGTGGTCCTTGGCGGCATCGGCACGCTGTCCGGTGCCATCGGCGGCGCCGTCGCGGCGATGCTGCTGGAGGAGGTGCTGGGTACTTTGACAGAGCATTGGCGGCTGTGGTTCGGCGTCTTCCTCGTGCTGATGGTCCTGTTCTCGCCGCAGGGTATTACCGGTGCCATCCGTCAGATCACGGCACGCCGTCGATGAGCCGATTGCAAATCAACAACCTGTCCAAGCGATTTGGCGCGCTGACCGTGACCGACGACGTGACGCTGGACGTCGCGGCAGGAGAAGTTCATGCGATCATCGGACCGAACGGTGCGGGCAAGACCACGCTGGTCGCGCAGCTTTCGGGAGAGCTGCGCCCCGACGCAGGCCGCATCCTGCTGGACGGTTGCGACGTGACCAATCTGTCAATGCCGCGCCGCACCCGGCTGGGGCTGGCACGCAGTTTTCAGATCACGCAGATCCTGCCCGGTTTCACAGTCCTGGAGAATGTCGCGCTGGCCGTGCAGGCGCGGCAAGGGTCAAGCTTTCGCTTCTTCGCCCCTGTCGCTCAGGAAGACGCCCTGAACGTCGCGGCGCTGCGCGCATTGCAGGAAGCAGGTCTGGAAGATCGGGCGCAGATGTTGGCCAGCGTCCTCAGCCACGGTGAACATCGCAGACTGGAACTGGCGATCGCGCTGGCGACCCAGCCAAAGGTGCTTTTGCTGGACGAACCTCTTGCGGGTGTCGGTGGAGCGGAGGCACAGGATTTCGTGGACCGTCTCAGGTCCATGAAGGGTCGCTTTACCATGCTGTTGATCGAACACGACATGGAGGCGGTCTTTGCACTGGCCGACCGCGTGTCGGTGCTGGTCTATGGGCAGATTATCGCAACCGGCACGCCAGCCGACATCCGGTCCGACGCCAAGGTGCGCACGGCCTATCTGGGCGAAGAGGAGGCGATCTGATGCTGCAGGTCGAGGGCCTGGAGGCCGCCTACGGCGAAAGTCGTATTTTGTTCGGGATCGACCTGCACGTGGCGCAAGGCGAGGTTGTGACCCTGCTGGGTCGCAACGGCATGGGCAAGACGACGACAATCAAGTCGATCTTCGGCATGTTGAAACCCCGCGCGGGCCGGGTGCGGATCGACGGGCATGACCTGACCGGTGCCGATCCCCACCGGATCGCGCTGGCGGGTCTGGGGCTGGTGCCCGAAGGCCGCCAGATCTTTCCAAATCTGACGGTCGAGGAGAACCTGCGTGCCACGGCCCGCCGCGGCAAGTGGGATCTGGCGCGCATCTATGACCTTTTCCCGGGCCTGCATGACCGGCGACGCAACATGGGCCATCAGTTGTCCGGCGGTGAACAACAGATGTTGGCCATCGGGCGGGCCCTGATGACGAACCCGCGCCTTGTTGTGCTGGACGAGGCGACCGAGGGGCTGGCCCCGTTGATCCGTTCCGACATCTGGGCCTGTCTTGCGAAACTGAAGTCCGAGGGCGAGGCGATCCTTGTCGTGGACAAGAACGTGGCCGCCCTGACCCGTCTTGCCGACCGGCACGTGGTCATCGAGAAGGGCCGTGTCGTCTGGACAGGCACAACCGCCCAGATCCTTGCGACGCCAGAAGTCAAGGACCGGTTCCTGCACGTCTGAACGTGCATCGGGGTCAGAGCGTGTTGAAAAACCGTGACAACCGGTCCATCGCCTGATCCAGAACCTCTACCGTCTGAGCGCCAAAGCAGATCCGCAACCGACCTTCACCTTCGGGACCATAGAAACTCCCGGCCTCGACCACGACGCCTGTCTCTTCCATCAGGCGCAAGGCAAGGTCTTGTGCTGCAATCCCGGTCGCCGACACATCGGGCCACGCATAAATTGTGCCTTGCGGAGCCGCGCAGGTGATGCCCGGCATTTGATTCAGGCGGCTGACGACCAGATCACGACGGGCGCGGTCGTCGTCCACCATCTGCGCCAGGACATCACCCGGCCCGGTGACGGCGGCCAGTGCGCCATGTTGGATGAAGGTGTTCACATGGGTGACCTCGGACGTCGTGATCTTCATCAGCGCCGGCATGAGGGGGGCATCGCAGACCAGCCAGCCCAGACGCCAGCCATCCATCGCATAGGCTTTGGTGAAGGCGGACATGGTAATCGTCCTCTCCTTCATTCCCGGCAGCGCCGCGATGGAGGTGTGTTCGGCCCCGTCATAGAGAATGCGGTCATAAACCTCGTCAGAGATGACGATCAGGTCGTGGGCGATGGCCAGATCGGCCAGCCCCTGCAGTTCGGCGCGTGAATACACCCGGCCGGTCGGGTTGCAAGGATTGACCAGCGCGATGACGCGCGTTCTGGCGGTGATATGTGGCGCGATCAGGTCGGGGTTGATGGCATAGTCGTTGGCAGCGTCGAGCGGTGCAAAGATCGGGATCGCCCCCGCCAGTTCGATCTTGCCGATGTGCTGGGGATAATGCGGCGACAACAGGATCGCTTCATCGCCGGGGTCCAGAAAGGCCATGAACGCCGCGTAGCTGGCTTGCGTCAGGCCGTTGGTTATCAGCACCTCGTCTGCGCTGACCGCCATGCCGCTTTCCCGTTGCATCCGGTCGGCCAATGCGGCGCGCAGGGGGTACAGACCCTGCAAGTCGGAATAATGCACGTCGCCCCGGCGCAGGGCGGCGATGGTGGCGTCTTTGATATGAACGGGCGTATCTTCGACGGGGCGCCCCAGTTCAAGGTGGATCAGATCGCCGCCCTGGGCCATGGCGCGGGCAAACATGCCGAAATTCTTGGGAGAGGTGTCGGTGATGCGGCGGGCAAATCTGGGCATGAAACCTCTAGGTATGGCGGAAACGGTTTTCGAAATAAGAGACCAGTCGGACCGCAGGCAGCAACACGATGAGATACATGATTGCCGCGGCGATCAGCGGCGAGGGGTTGGCCGTCAGCGCCTGCGCATCCGTCGCCTGCTTCAGCAGGTCCGGCATTGCGACGACAGAGGCCAGCGACGTGTCTTTTGCGATGGCAACGGCGTTCGAGGTGTGCGGAGGGATCGCGATCTTCAATGCCTGCGGCAGCACGATTTTCCAGATTATGACGCGAAACGGCAGACCGAGGGATTCAGCGGCCTCCGTCTGGCCGGGCGGGATCGCCTCGATCCCGGCGCGAAAGACCTCCGCCGTGAAGGCGGAGAAGACGAGGCCGAGTGCCGTGACGGCGGCAAAGAAGGACGACAGCCGGATCCCCATGAAGGGCAGTGCGTAATACACCAGCACCAGAAGGACGAGGATCGGCAGCGCGCGGAAGACGTCGATATAGGCGATGGCCAGCCAGCGCAGTGGTCGGGGTGCGTAAAGGCGAACGAGGCAGATGGCGACACCCAGCATACCGCCAAAGGTGATGGTGGTGAAGGCGAGTGCCAGCGTGTTCCAGACACCTTTCCACAGCATCGGCCAGACGCGGATCATGACGTCGAGGTTCAGAAAGGTATCGGCGAACGACATGCGGGGATGATCCGGATCATTTGGGTGTCGCGGCGCCGGACGCGGCGCCGCGACAGTGTGGGTTACTCGCCGGGGATTGGCGCAACAGTCACCGATGACGTGCCTTCAACCGGATCGGCCTCTAGCCATTGGGCATAGATCTTGGCCATCGTGCCGTCTTCTTTGATGGCGGTGATGGCGTCGTTCACCGCCGTCAGGTTCGGCGATCCTTTGGGCATCATGATCGCGAACTGCTCTCCGGTGGGCACGCGTGTCGCGACGCGGATCTGCGGCATCTGCTTGGCTGCGAATTCGAAACCCAGAATATCCCCAAATGCGCCTGCGATGCGGCCATTTGCGACGTCAAGCAACA
Source organism: Rhodobacterales bacterium (assembly GCA_038225335.1). GTDB lineage: Bacteria > Pseudomonadota > Alphaproteobacteria > Rhodobacterales > Rhodobacteraceae > Loktanella. Next base: position 2,604 of record JBBREW010000068.1, on the reverse strand, counting down.
GGTTTTGTTGCGTGGTATAGGACCTGTATTCGCCGAACCCGTATTCCTCGGTATTGGCACCGATCCATGTTTCACCCGTCGAACTGGCCAATGCGCCGACGACCTTCCCGGACAGATCCTCGACCGTGTTCACATCGTCCTGCGACGTCACGAGTCCAAGGTCACTGTCAAAGTAGGGCTGCGTAAAGGATTGGTTGGCCAGACGGTCCGGCGTAATTGTGATTGTCGAAATCGCCATGTCGATCCGGCCGGACGACGTGGCGGCAAAGAGAGCCTGAAACCCGAGGTCCTGAATGTTGACATCCCGCCCGATGCGCTTTCCGATCTCGCGCACGAGGTCGATCTCGAAGCCTTCGAACTCGCTTTGCTCGTTCTTGAATTCCCACGGCGGATTGGACGGATAAGCGCCGACTTCCAGCGTCTGGGCCATGGCGGGTGCCGACAGGCCAAGCGCCGTGATGGCGGCAATTACGATGCGCATTTTCATATTTTTACCTTCCCTGAGTTTCTAGCCGTTTTCCCGGCTTTCTCGCTTAATTTAAACATTAGAGGACGAAAGACCGCTAGTCCTTTTCGAGATCGTCGGCGTCAAAGCATGCATTTGCAGCAAATATTCATAGCTGGACCAAGACCCTACTCAGACTTCGCCCGCCGCGATTGCGAGGGCCTGACCGGTGATGCCTTCCGACCCGGCCCCGCAGATCCACATCATGGCGGCGCTGACCTCTGCTGGTCGGATCAGACGGTGCTGGGGGTTCATCTTTTCAAGGGTGGTACGGGCCTCCTCCCGGCTCATGCCGGTCTTCAAGGCGATGTTGGCAACCGAATTTTCCGTCATATCAGTCTCCATGAATCCGGGGCATAGCGCGTTGACCGTGATGCCGCTCTGCGCCAGTTCCAGCGCGGCGGACTTCACCATCCCGATCACGCCGTGTTTGGCCGCCGCATAGGCCGTGACGTATCCGTAACCCTTGAGCCCGGCGGTCGAGGCGACAGCGATCAGTCGCCCCCAGTCCGCGCCCTTCAGCCGGATCGCGGCCTCTTTCAGGGTCAGGAAAGTCCCCGTCAGATTGACGTCGATCATGGCGTTCCATGCTGCCAGGTCGGTCCGCGTGAACGGCGCGCTGGCCGACGCGCCCGCGTTGGCGATGACGATGTCGCAGGTCCCGGTCGTATCGAACATCGCCTTGACCGATGCCTCGTCCGTGACGTCGACCACCACCGGACGAATGCCCGCGTGGCTGTCGCTCAACGACTGCAGCGGTGCATGCCTGCGTCCGGCGACCCAGACTTCGGCCCCGGCCTGTGCCAGCGTCCGCGCCATGTCGGCACCCAAACCGGTGCCGCCCCCAGTTACCAAAGCGCGGCGTCCGGTCAGGTCGGTCATGCCCGCGTCCCCGCAGGTTCGGTCCGTTCTGCCAGCCTGCGCATCTGGTCACGGCCCGGCAGATAGGGCAGGGGCCAGGGTGTGTCGGTGTCGCCCTGTGCGACTGCGGCGTGCAGCGTCCAGTAGGGATCGGCCAGATGGGGCCGCGCAAGGCAAACCAGATCGGCACGCCCTGCCATGAGGATGGAATTGACGTGGTCCGGCTCGTAGATATTGCCGACCGCCATTGTCGCAATGCCAAGCGCATTGCGGATGCGGTCAGAATACGGCGTCTGGAACATGCGACCGTAGACCGGTTTCGCGTCTGTGCTGGTCTGACCTGCAGACACGTCGACGATATCGACACCGGCGTCGTGGAACAGGCGCGCGATTTCGACCGCCTCTGGCCCGTCGATGCCGTCTGCGCCGACCCAGTCGGTTGCCGAAATACGCACCGCCATCGGTTTGTGCGCTGGCCAGACCGCACGCATGGCTGCAAACACCTCCAGCGGATAGCGCATCCGATTTTCGAGCGATCCGCCATAGGTATCGCTGCGGTGGTTCGATACAGGCGATATGAACGAAGAGATCAGGTAACCGTGCGCCGCATGAAGTTCGACCATATCAAAACCTGCACGGTCGGCCATTTGCGTTGCCGCGACAAATGCATCGCGGACCCGGTCCATGTCGTCGCGGTCCATCGCCTTTGGCACAGCATTCGCGTCGGACCAGACCACGGCAGAGGCCGAGATCAGCGGCCAGTTTCCATCAGGCAAGGGCGCGTCCATCGTGTCCCAGCCCAGCTGCGTTGATCCCTTGCGGCCAGCGTGGCCTATTTGCATACACAGCTTGGCGTCGGTTTCCGCGTGGACGAAACGCGCCAGCCGGGCCCATGCCGCTTCGTGTTCGGCCGCATAAAGCCCGGGACACCCCGGTGTGATGCGGCCGTCGGCCGACACGCAGGTCATCTCGGTATAGACCAGCCCCGCACCGCCCTTTGCGCGTTCGGCATAATGGGCAAAGTGCCAGTCGGTCGGGCAGCCGTCGACGGCCTTGTATTGCGCCATCGGCGAGACGACGATGCGGTTCGCAAGGTGCATGTCGCGCAACTGGAACGGGGCGAACATCGGTGCGCGATGCACGCCATTGTTGCCGGCCTGTCCCTGAAACCATTCTTCTGCACTTTGCAGCCATGCGGGATCGCGCAGGCGCAGGTTCTCGTGGCTGATGCGCTGGGA
>JBBREW010000067.1:0-9654 GCA_038225335.1 Rhodobacterales bacterium | reverse complement strand
GCGGGGGCGGCGCTGTTCGGCGCGGCATGGGCGTTGATCCCGGCGGTGCTGCAGGCCAAACGCGGCAGCCACATCGTGATCACCACGATCATGTTCAACTTTATCGCGGCGGCCTTTCTGAACTATCTGCTGGTGGGTGCGCTGAAACCCGCAGGCAGCATGGAACCCGCCACGGCAAAGTTTCCGCCCGCCTTGCAGCTGCCATCGTTCCAGACGATGTTTTCGACCGCCGACACGCCGCTGTTCCGGGGTGCCCCCGCGAACATCAGCTTCTTCATCGCCATGCTGGCCTGCGTGCTGGTCTGGGTGCTGATCTGGCGCACGCGGCTGGGCTATGAATTGCGGGCCTTTGGTCATTCGGAACAGGCGGCGAAATATGCGGGCATCAGCCCCACGCGAATCATCGTCATCGCCATGACCCTGTCGGGGGCGCTTGCGGGGATGATGGCCATCAACAACGTGATGGGAGAGGCAGAGCGTCTGGTCCTGAATGCGGTCGAGGGCGCCGGTTTCATCGGAATCGCGGTGGCGCTGATGGGGCGCAGTCATCCCTTTGGGGTGTTTCTGGCCGCGATCCTGTTCGGTTTCCTGTATCAGGGCGGGGCAGAACTGGCCTTGTGGACCGGTATTCCGCGCGAATTGATCGTTGTCATTCAGGCGCTGGTGATCCTGTTTACCGGGGCACTGGACAACATGGTGCGGATGCCCTTGGAACGGTTCTTCCTGTCCCGGCGCCGGGCGGCCAAGCCCAAGACCACATTGACACCGGCGGAGTGATGCCATGGACCTGCTGACCCTGCTGCAACTGCTTGATTCCACCATGCGTCTTGCGACGCCCCTGCTGCTGGCCTGTCTAGCGGGGCTGTTTTCCGAACGCGCGGGCGTGTTCGATATCGGGCTGGAAGGCAAGATGCTGGCGGCGGCGTTTTTGTCGGCGGCTGTCGCCTTTACAACAGGCAGCGTCTGGCTGGGCCTGCTTGCGGGTATCGGTGCGTCATTGCTGCTGTCGGCCATCCACGGGATTGCCGCGATTACCTTTCGCGGCAACCAGCTGATTTCTGGCGTGGCGATCAATTTTCTGGCCGCTGGCCTGACGGTCGTCATTGCGCAGGCATGGTTCGCCCAAGGCGGGCGGACGCCGCAACTGGCGGGTGCGGCACGGTTCAATCCGATCACCCTGCCGTTTGCTACTGAACTGCGCGACGTGCCGATCCTTGGCCCGATCTATTTCGAACTGATTTCTGGCCATACGATCCTTGTCTATGTGGCCTTGCTGATCGTGCCGCTGTCGTGGTGGGTGCTGTATTCCACACGGTTCGGCCTGCGGTTGCGGGCCGTGGGGGAAAACCCCGCCGCTGTGGATACCGCCGGTGTGTCGGTGGTGGGTCTGCGGTTTGCGGCCGTTGGCATCTGCGGCGTGCTGTGCGGGTTGGCGGGGGCCTATCTTGCCACCGCGCTGCAGGCCGGGTTCACCAAGGACATGAGCGCGGGACGCGGCTATATTGCGCTGGCGGCGCTGATCTTTGCCAAATGGAAACCCTGGCCCTGCCTGTGGGCAACGCTGTTGTTCGGGTTCCTGCAGGCGCTGGCGCTGCGTCCCGATCTGATCAACCGCACACTGGGGTTCAACGTGCAGACGCAGTTGCTGGACGCGATGCCCTATATCCTGACGGTCATCATTCTGGCCGGGTTTGTGGGCAAGGCGATCCCGCCCCGCGCCGGCGGACAGCCCTACGTCAAGGAGCGGTGACAGACCCCGTTTGACACTGCCGCCGATCCGCAGTCAGGTAGGACCCTGATCCAGCCCCTGCGGAACGCCCCATGCAGCTTTACCTGCCCATCGCCGAGGTTTCGGTCAACATCTTCCTGATCCTTGGATTGGGCGGGGTGGTGGGCGTCTTGTCTGGCATGTTCGGCGTGGGCGGTGGGTTCCTGATCACGCCTTTGCTGTTCTTTGTGGGGATACCCCCTGCCGTCGCTGTGGCCACATCCACCAACCAGATCGTTGCCTCGTCCTTTTCGGCGCTGCTGGCCCATCTGAAACGGCGCACCGTCGATCTGCGCATGGGGTCTGTGCTGCTGGCGGGCGGTCTGGTCGGATCGTCACTGGGTCTGGTCATCTTCAATACCCTGCGCGCCATGGGTCAGGTCGATCTGCTGGTCAGCCTGTTCTATGTGGTATTCCTTGGCACCATCGGCGGGCTGATGCTGGTCGAAAGCGTGAACGCCCTGCTGAAATCGCGCAGACCCGGCGCGCGACGGCAGCGCAAGCATCACTATTGGGTCCACAACCTGCCGTTCAAGGTGAAATTCCGGGTGTCGGGGCTGTATATCTCTGTCATTCCGCCGCTACTGGTGGGGCTGCTGGTGGGCATCCTGTCGGCGATCATGGGGGTTGGTGGCGGGTTCATCATGGTGCCTGCCATGATCTATCTGCTGGGTATGCCGACAAAAGTGGTGATCGGCACATCGCTGTTCCAGATCATTTTCGTGACCGCCTATACCACCATGTTGCACGCCACCACGAATTACACCGTGGATATCGTGCTGGCGTTGCTGCTGATCGTGGGCGGCGTCATCGGGGCGCAGATCGGCACACGGATCGGGCTGAAACTGCGGGCCGAAAGCCTGCGCATCCTGCTGGCGCTGCTTGTGCTGCTGGTCTGCGGGATGCTGGCCCTTGACCTGCTGCTGACGCCGTCGGAACTGTTCGTTGTCCAGTCGCCGGGGGCCCTATGATCCGCATGATGATCCTGTTTGCCGTGCTGTTGGCCGGGCCGCTGCGCGGGGAGAGTATCGTTCTGGGCCTGTCGCAGGATTCCGTGTCGATCACCGCCAGTTTCGAAGGCGACGACATCCTGATCTTTGGTGCGGTCAGCCGCGACGCCCCTGCCCCGCTGGACACCGGCGATCTGGGCGTCATCATCACGGTCGCGGGTCCCGATCAGCCGCTGTCGATCTATCGCAAGGCGCGGCGTCTGGGCATCTGGGTGAACACCGACAAGGTCGAGGTGAACCGCGCACCTTCCTTTTATGCCGTCGCAACCAGCGGTCCGCTTGATGATGTCTTGGGTGCGACAGAGGATCTGCGCAACGCCATCAGCATCCCCCGCGTGATCCGCGCCGTGGGGGCCACGGTGGACGACCGGGACAGTTTCATCGAAGCCCTGATCCGCGTCAGGACCGACAACCAACTGTTCCAGATGCAGGAAGGCGCTGTCGATCTGGAAGAAGACACCCTGTTCCGCACGTCATTCCGCCTGCCTGCCAACCTGATCGAAGGCGACTATCTGGCGCGTATTTTTCTGACACGCGGCGGGCAGGTCATTGATGAACACAGCACCGTCATTCCCGTGCAAAAGGTGGGGTTGGAACGCTGGCTGTACAACCTCGCGCATGTGCAGCCGTTTCTATATGGGCTGCTGTCGCTGGTGATCGCGATCGCCGCGGGCTGGGCTGCCTCTGCCGGGGCTGCGGCGCTGCGGCGGTAACACCTGCCTCAGCCCTCGGCATCCTGCACGGTCAGCGTCAGGGGCGCGGGGCCGCTGTCCAGATCATCCACGTGCAGCACCGGGTCCGTCGGTTTGGCCAGACGGTTGCGCACGACCCAGCGCAGTTGCGTTTCGGCCCGCGTGATCGCCACATAGGCAAGGCGTTTCCACAACGGCTGACCTGCCTCTACCCGGCCCATGCGGGATGCCATTTCGATGTCCGGGGCAAACACCTGCACCGTATCCCATTGCGACCCCTGCGCCTTGTGGATCGTCACGGCGGCACCGTGCAGAAAGGTCGCCCCCATCTTGGCCGCAAAGGGGATAAAGGGTTCTTCGTCGCCCTCCAGTTCGATTTTCACGATACTGGCGGCGGACATGCGCGGGTCCAGCGCGCCCAGCACATGCAAACGGCTGAAACCGGGCCGTGTGCCGGGTCCAAGGTAGATGACCTGCGCACCCTTGATCAGACCGCGCGCTTCCAGGTCCAGCCGCTTTTTGCGATGTTTGAGGGGCAGTTCGATGCCATCGCAGATCAGCGGTTCGCCCGGCAGCAGGCTGTCGGGGGGGGCGTCAAATGCCGCCCGAAAGGCGTGTATCAGCCGGATGCGGGTCTTGTTGGTCCAGACCAGACAGGGCGACCGGGCCATCAGATCGGCCTCTACCCGCTGGGCCATGACGACGCGCGGGTCTCGCTCTGCGGCCTCTGCCACCATCCGTTCGAAATGGTAGAAATCCAGCATCGGGTCGGCCAGCGCATGCGCCAGATCAAGGATCGGGTTGTCGGCGGTCTGTCGGTGGATGCGGTTCAGGGTCAGCACGCGGTTGGCGGGCAAGGTTTCAAACACCATGCCACCGCTGGATTGCACGGGCGGCAGCTGCGCCGGATCGCCGAACAGCAGCAGGGTCGGAAAGATTTCCTGCAGATCCTCGAACTGTTTGGCATCGAGCATGGAGGATTCGTCCACGAACCCGATATCAAGCGGTTCTTCACGGCGTTTCCATCCGGTGATGAAATCGCTGCCGCGCAGGCCCGCCGCAGCCAAGGCAGCGGGAATGGATTTATGCCCCTGATAGGCAGCATAGGCCCGGTCCAGCGCCACGTCGGTCAGTTGTGCGACATCCGGGCGATCGCCCTGCCCGGCCAGCCATTCCGCCACCTTTTCATACTGCGGATCATAGACCGGCGTATAAAGGATGCGGTGGATCGTCGTCGCCGGAACGCCACGGTTGCGCAGGACAGAGGCCGCCTTGTTCGTGGGTGCCAGAATGGCAAGGCTGCGGCGGTTGGGCCGTTTCTTGCCTTCGTAATCGCCGGACACGATATCGACCCCCGCCTTTTCCAGGGCACGATAGAGTTCCGCCAGCAGCATGGTCTTGCCGCTGCCCGCCTTGCCGATCACGGCCAGCACGGCGGACACGTCGGTTTGCGGCGGTTGCAGCAGATCATCGGTCAGATCGACCCCGGACTGACGCAGGGCCATGGCCACGCTGTCCCAGGCGGCGGCCTGATCGTCGGAAAAGGTAATGGTGGCAGGGCTGTTCATGGCGCGACCCTATCCGGCCCTGCCCGCCCCTGCCAGACCCTGCCAGACCCTCAGGCGGCGATTTCCACCGCTGCCGCGACGCCATGTCCGAATGACCGGGCGAACCATGCGTCAGACACTTCGGACGACAGACCCGCCCGGCGCAACACCTTCAGCCGGTCATCCGGGCGGTAGGGCCACAGACCGACGCTGATGGCATCGCGCCCCGCCCCGGTGCTGCCAAATACATCGGGAGCCGCGCCAATGGCGTTATAGATGCGCACCATCCGGGCGTCAAAAACGCCCAGCAGATGGGTCAGTGAAAACGCCCGCATCAGTTCGCCCCCCGCCAGCATCAACAGCCCCGCCACCCGCGCGGTCGCGTCCGGCGACAGACAGAACCTTGTACATTCCCAGATCAGCGGGCTGGTGACGGGGCCGGACAGCAGATGCGCGAAATGATCGTTGACCATGGTGGGGCCGGACATGGGCAGGAACCGCATCGACCCGCCATGCACCCCGGGGCGGTCTTCCCATATGACATAGAGGGGGTTCAGGTCGTCATAGGCGTCGCGCTCCCATCCCTTGTCATCGACGGTAACCTGCCATTTCAGACGGTCGCGGAACTGGGTCGCCCGGTCACGGTGCATGCTGTCGCGCAAGGCCGCGTGCCGTGGCAGATCGTGGGCATAAAGATAGCGGATCATGGCGGGACGTCCCTTCGGCAGTGCGATGGGACCGTTTTCCGGCGTGAAGGTTAACAGGATCAGCGGGCTGTGCGCGGTGGTCTGTCAGGCCCGCACGATCCGGTCGCCCGGCACCCGTCCGGGCCAGTCGCCGGACGCGTCCTTGACCGCACCGCCAACCACGATCAACCCTTCGGTCAGGGCCCGCGCCACAGCGTGGGTCGTGTTCAGCGCGCCCAGTTTGTCACGTGCGCTTTCGATATAGGCGCGCAGGGTGTGTTCCGACAGATCCAGCATGTCGGCGGCCTGCCCCCGCGAATATCCCATCGCCAGATAGGTCAGCGCGTCGACTTCTCTGGGGGACAGGGGCCGAACCGGATCGGGGCTGCGTCCGCGCTGCAGGGTCAGGGCCTTTGCATTCAGGTAATGGGCGATCACGATCAGGTCGCGTTGGTTCTGCGCGATAAAGGCTTCCCAGTCCGGATCGGTGCAGGTGTGGGACAGGGTGAACAGGGCGAACTGCCCGTTCGGGCCGCGAATGGGGATCGACAATCCCTGATTACCGATCCCGTGCGCCACAGCATCCGCCTGAAAGGCCCGTGCCGCTTTTGACGACCAATCCAGCCGTTTGCAGTTCACGGGCTGAAAGTTCTGAAAGCACCCCAGCACGACCGGATCGGTCCGGATATAGTCGGCATCCTGATACCGCTGCGCCCATGCCGGGCTGTAGGACCCGAAACCGTATTGTTCCCCGTCGACGCTGATCCAGTGATAGACGATGTGATCAATGGCCAGCATGTCGCGCAGCCCAAGGATCAACCCTTGGATCTGATCCAGCTTGTCAGTGACTTCGAGGCTCTGCAAAAAGCTGTTCAGCTTTTTCCGCATCCGTTCGCACCCAACCGGTTGGCCCTTCGATCAACGCCTTGATTTCGGCCGACGCCACGATGGCGGCTTCGCGCATCCGGTCAGCCACGAGGGGCAGGTTGTTCTGCCACGCGAAGGTTTCCAGATCGGCCAGAACGTCGATAATCCACTTTTGTCCCACAGCCACATTCTCCGGTAAAAGGTTAATGAAATCTTAACAACTCAAGGTAGCATGGTGATTATTAACGCAATACTCACTTCTTTGACCCCCCCAGAAATGGGGGGGCGTCTGGCGGCAAGGTCTTGATGAATAAAGTCGCGATGACCGCAACCGCCAGCGGCGCCACGGTGCAGACAGACAAAAGGCGCCCGCAGGATTGCGGACGCCTGTTGTTGCCTGTGTCAGGCAATCAGTTCTGCGATTCCACTTGTGCATCCGCAAAGGTCCGCAGGCCGGTCCGCGGGCTTTGCACCAGCACGGCCATGTTGCCGGGCTTGTGTTCGTTGCGCCGCATCTTTGTATGGGCTGCGGGGATATCGTCCCAGCTGAAGACCTCTGACATGCAGGGGTCAAGGCGACGTTCCAGCATCAGCTTGTTGGCTGCCGACGCTTGCTTGAGGTTGGCAAAATGGCTGCCCTGCACCCGTTTCTGGTGCATCCAGAGATAGCGCGCATCCATGGTCAGGTTATAACCCGTCGTGCCCGCACAGATCACGACCATGCCACCGCGTTTCACCACAAAAACGGACACGGCGATGGTCGATTCACCCGGGTGTTCGAACACCATATCGACATTGTTGCCTTTGCCGGTGATGTCCCAGATCGCCTTGCCGAATTTGCGGGTTTCAGCGAACCATGCCTTGTATTCATCCGTGCCGACCGTCGGCATCTGACCCCAGCAGTTGAAATCCTTGCGGTTGATGACGCCCTTGGCCCCCAGCGACATGACGAATTCGCGCTTGTCCTCGTCGCTGATCACGCCGATGGCGTTGGCCCCTGCGGCGTTGACAAGCTGGATGGCATAGGACCCAAGACCACCCGACGCGCCCCAGACCAGCACATTGTCGCCGGGTTTCAGGATATGCGGACGATGACCGAACAGCATCCGGTATGCGGTCGCCAGCGTCAGGGTATAGCAGGCGGATTCTTCCCACGTCAGGTGTTGCGGCCGGTGCATCAATTGCTGCGCCTGCACGCAGGTGAACTGCGCAAAAGACCCGTCCGGCGTCTCGTATCCCCAGATCCGCTGGGATTCGGAAAACATCGGATCACCGCCGTTGCATTCCTCGTCGTCGCCGTCGTCCTGATTGCAGTGGATCACGACCTCGTCGCCGACCTTCCAGCGTTTCACCTTGTCGCCCACCGCCCAGACGATGCCAGCGGCATCCGACCCGGCAATGTGGTAATCGGCCTTGTGGACATCAAAGGGGCTGATCGGGATGCCAAGACCGGCCCAGACACCGTTGTAGTTGACCCCGGCGGCCATCACCATGACCAGCACCTCGTGGCTGTCCGGACGCGGGCAATCCACCACCTCGACCTGAAAGGCCTGTTCGGGTTCGCCGTGCCGTTCACGCCGGATCGCCCAAGCATACATCTGGTCCGGCACATGCCCCAAGGGGGGCATTTCGCCCACATTATACAGCGTTTTTTCACCCGTGGCGGGTTTGGTGTTCAGATCAAGGGCCATGTCCGTCTCCATCGTCGCTTCCATCACTTCGCCGCACCGCAGAATCGGCGCCTCGGTTCAATATGCAACCGCAGCGTAATGATGCAACCCCAAACGTACGTATTTTGAAATTAAATTACGTTACGAAATCTGCTCTGACGGAAAGTGATGCGCGATCGAGGCCGCGTAATAGGTCAGAATGTCCTGACCGCTGGGCGTGATGGTGATGCTGGACGGTGACACGACGATCAGGCCGCGCGCCCTCAGACGGGCCAGCGTATCATCCACAAGCGTGTCGGGCGAACGCTGGGGCAAGGGCATCTGCCGCGAATGCAGGGCCGTCAGACAGGCCGTCATGCGGTCCAGCAACATCTGACGGTCCATCCCCGGCGTCTCCAACAGCAGCCGCGCAATCAAAGGCGTGGCCAGCACAGGCACAACATCCCGGACGCGCGACATCAATTCCCGCGCGACCGCGCGCGTCGGATCGGCGCCCAGATCGGGACAGTCCTTGAGGAAAATGGACAATTCCAGCGGCACACCGAACCCGACCGACGCGGTGCCAAACCCGTCGAACCGCCCGGTGATCCGCGCCCAAAGGTGGGCAGATACTCCGTTAACCACGGTCATCAGCGGTGGACGAAACCGGCGGATACCGCTGACGCCCGCATTGACCAAAAAGCGGTCTTCCAGCACCCGGTCATAATTCAACCCGACAGGGATAAAGATGATATCGCGCCCGCCCGGGCGATAGTTGCTGACGATATAGTTCAGCAAACCCAGTTTCGCGGGTTTGACCGCGCCGGACAGGGACAGCCCGCCTTCGGGGAACATGGCCTGCGTGACGCCCGCATCCGTGGCCATCTGGACATACCGGGCCAACACGCGGCGATACAGTTCCCCCCGCGATCTGCGGCGGATGAAGTAGGCGCCCAGCATGCGGATCAGGCCCGACAGCGGCCATACCCGCGCCCATTCCCCCACCGCATAGGACAGCGCCCCGGCCCGGCTGACCAGATAGGTCACCAGCACATAATCCATGTTGCTGCGGTGGTTCATCACAAAGATGATCGTGGCATTCGGGTCCAACCGCGCCAGTTCCTGACGCGGAAACGTGGCGATCCGCACCCGGTACAGCGTGTTCGACAAAAACTGCGCCAATCGCATACCGAATGAAAAATAGGCGATGGCCGAAAACGCCGGGACGATTTCGCGGGCGTAGGACGTCGCTTTTTCAAAGGCCACGTTTTCGGGCACATTGTTGGCGCGGGCGTGATCCACGATGGCCTGCGTGACCTCTGGATCATAGATCAGGCGCTGGATCATGTCGTAACGCCGGGCCAGCTTGAACGGCTCTATCGGGCGGGTCAGGCGGGTGTTCAGGCGCGCAATGACGCGTTCCGCCCGTTTGCGG
>JBBREW010000066.1:0-9773 GCA_038225335.1 Rhodobacterales bacterium | reverse complement strand
TGTTCAACCTTGTCGTCGCCAGCGTCGCACAGCCGTTCCTGCGGCCCATCATGCGCATGGCAGAGGCCCTGATGCCGAAGCGGTCCGATCTGGGGGATGCCGTCAGCCGGATGAGCGCCCTTGATCCAGCCGCACTCGCATTCCCCGACCGCGCCCTGTCCTGTGCCGCCCGCGAAATCATGCGCATGGGCGAGATGACAGAGACCATGTTGCGGTCCTGCGAGGCGATCTATCACAAGTGGGATCAGGATACGGCGGCGGCGATCGCGTTACGCGCTTCTGCCGTGCAGTCCATGCACTTTGATCTGAAACTTTATCTGGCGACGCTGCACCGGAACCCGCTCCCAAAAATCGCCAGCGACAGGTCCACACATCTGTCGACCGTCGCGGTCAATATCGACGGGGCAGCGGACATGATTGCCCGGAATATGGTGAACCTCGCACGGCGACTTGATACCGAAGGGATCTCGTTTTCAGAGGAAGGTCTGGCCGACATCGAAGATTTCCACGACCGCGTTCAAAGCAATGTGCAACTCGCCCTGAACGTCATGATGACGGGCAACCCGGCCGAAGCGCGCGAACTCATCGCGCAAAAAGAAACTGTGCGGACGATCGAGCAGGCCTTGCAGGAGCAACACCTGAACCGGTTGCAGGAAGGCCGCGCCGACAGCATTGAAACCAGCAACATTCATCAGGAAACCCTGCGGGCCCTGAAATTCGTAAATACCGCCTTTGCCATGGTCGCACACCCGATCCTGCGCGAATCCGGCGATCTGCTGGAAAGCCGGTTGACCGAGCGGGGCTGAAAAACGCCGCTAGATACGTTTGCCGGTCTGCCCATCGAACAGGTGTATGCTGTCAGGATCGGGCAGGACGTGCAGCGTTGCGCCTTCGGCCGGACGCTGTGCGCCGGGCACCCGAACGACCAGAGGGGTGGTCGGATCGCCGGTCAGGACCGCGTGCGCATAGGCATCCGCACCAAGCGTTTCCACCGCGCGGACCTGCAAGGATATGGCACCGGGCATGTCCGCATCGCCGGTCCTGAGGTGCTCTGGCCGCAGACCGACGGTGACCATCCTGCCGTGATGGTCAGGGTGCAAGGTCATGTCGATGTGTTGCCCACCGGCAAGTTGCAGACCTGTCTCTGTCACGCGGCCAGACACGAAATTCATCGCAGGGGACCCGATGAAGCCCGCGACAAAGACGTTGGCGGGCCGGTCGTAAATCGCCATCGGCGTGTCGATCTGTTCAGCGACGCCCGCGTTCATCACGATCAGCCGGTCGGCCAGTGTCATTGCTTCTGTCTGGTCATGGGTGACGTAAAGTGACGTCGTCCCGACAGTGCGCTGCATCTCCTTGATCTGAAGCCGCATCTGCACCCGCAGCTTGGCGTCAAGGTTCGACAAAGGCTCGTCAAACAGGAACGCCGCCGGATCGCGCACCAAGGCGCGGCCCATGGCAACCCGCTGGCGTTGACCGCCCGACAGCGCGCGGGGTTTGCGGTCCAGAAATTCCGACAAATTCAGCATGTCCGCCGCCTTGTCGACGCGGGCCTTGATCTCTGCCTTGGGCATGTTCGCGATCTTGAGCCCGTAGGCCATGTTGTCGAAGACCGTCATATGCGGGTAAAGCGCATAGTTCTGGAACACCATGGCGATGTCGCGCGCGCGGGGTTCCAGATCGTTGACGATGCGGCCACCGATGTCGATCTCGCCGCTGGTGATTGCCTCCAGCCCCGCGACCATCCGCAAGAGAGTGGATTTGCCACAGCCGGACGGGCCCACGATCACCACGAATTCGCCGTCCGGCACTTCGATGGACACGCCGTGGATGACCTCTTGCTTGGCATAGCTTTTGCGGACGTCGCGCAGGGAAATGGTCGCCATTATTTCTCAGTCTCCACTAGGCCTTTGACAAACCATCGTTGCATCAGCACCACGACCATCACGGGCGGAAGGATGGCCAGCACGGCCGTCACCATCACAAGGTGCCACGGCGTATCCGCGTCCGCGAAAGAGATCATCTTGCGCAGCGCGATGACGATGGTGTTCATCGAATTGGAATTGGTGACCAGCAGCGGCCAGAGGTATTGGGTCCATCCGTAGATGAACAGGATCACGAAAAGTGCGGCAATGTTCGTCTTGGACAGCGGCAGCAGGATGTCCTTGAAGAACCGCCACGGGCCTGCCCCGTCGACGCGCGCGGCCTCCAGCAACTCGTTCGGGATCGTCATGAAGAACTGCCGGAACAGCAGGGTCGCCGTGGCAGAGGCAATCAGCGGCAGGATCAGGCCCGCGTAGGTGTCGATCAGACGCAACTGCACCATGACCTTGTAGGTCGGCATGATCCGCACTTCGACCGGCAACATCAGCGTGATGAAGATCAGCCAGAAGCACGCCATGCGGAACGGAAACCGGAAAAAGACCATGGCATAGGCTGATGCCATCGAAATGATGATCTTGCCGACGGCAATGCCCACGGCAACGATGGCCGTGTTCGCCAGAAGCCGCCCGACGCTGACCCCGCCAATCCGTCCGATACCACCCGAAATCGCCTCGCCATAGTTCGTGGCGGCTTCGGCACCGGGCAACAGCGGCAGCGGTGGGCGCAGGATGGTCTGCAAGGTATGCGTCGATGCGATGACGACGTAGTAAATCGGGAAGGCCACGATCAGCACGCCGATCACCAGAAAGATATGGGCGACGACGCGGCTTTGCTTTGACGATCCCACCATGCCAGTTTCAGCCATAATGGACCCTCCGCTCCACGTATTTGAACTGGAACGCGGTCAGGGTGATGACGATGGCCATCAGAATGACCGACTGCGCAGCGGACGATCCCAAAAGGAAGTTGTTGTAGCCGTCGTTATAGACTTTGTAGACCAGCGTTTCTGTGGCCTTGCCCGGACCGCCGCCCGTCACCGCATGGATGATCCCGAAGGTGTCGAAAAGCGCATAGACCGAATTCACGACCAGCAGGAAGAATGTCGTGGGGGCCAGCAGCGGAAACACAATGGTCCAGAAACGGCGCGCCGATCCGGCACCGTCGATCGCTGCCGCCTCGATCAGGGATTTCGGGATCGCTTGCAGACCCGCCACGAAAAACAGGAAATTGTAGCTGATCTGCTTCCAGCTGGCGGCCGCAATCACAAGGCCCATCGCCTGACCGGAATTCAGAAGCGGATCCCAGTCGATGCCCATCTGACGCAGGGGCCAGGCCAGTGTGCCAAAGGACGGATTGAACATGAACAGCCACAACATGCCCGCGATGGCGGGCGCCACGGCATAGGGCCAGATCATCAGGGTGCGGTAAAAAGCCTTGCCGGTCAGGACCTTTTCGACCTGAACCGCCAAAAGCAGGGCCAGCGACATCGACAGGAACGCCGTCACGACAGAAAAGAACGCCGTCACCTGAAAGGAATTCAGGTAGGCCGGATCGCTGAGGACCTTACGGAAATTTTCAAGGCCGACAAATCTGGAGCTGAGACCAAAGGGATCCTCTTTCAGCGTCGACTGCCACATGGCCTGCAGCGCAGGCCAGTAGAAAAAGACGAGCGAGATAAGAAGCTGCGGCAGGACCAGCAGCCACGGCAAAAAGCGGTGGGGGAATGTTGCGCGGTTCATAAGATAGCCCGGCCGCCCCGCAATGGGGGCAGCCGGTCACGGGTCACTGACCCATGGCCTCGACGATGGCGGCGTTGCCACGTTCGACAGCATTGTCCAGCGCCTGCTGGGCCGTCTGGTCACCCGCCAGCATTCTCTCGAACTCCTCGTTCTGGATGTCGCGGATCTGCGGCAGGTTCGGCAGGCGGACCCCCTTGGAGTTTTCGGTCGGCTCTTTACCCATCATCTGGGTGATCGGGGTCTCTCGGCCCGGGTTTTCGCCGTAAAAGCCGCTGGCATTGGTGGCCTCGTAGGCTTCCATCGTCACCGGCAGATAGCCGGAGGTCTGGTGCAGATATTCCTGCACATCGCCCTGCGACAGATAGCTGAAGAAGGCCGCGACACCATTATAGGTCTCGTCGGACTTGCCACCCATCACCCACAGCGACGCACCGCCTGGAATGGTGTTTTGCGGACCATTGCCGTCAGCAGCATAGGGCAATTGGCCAATGCCGTAATTGATGCCGGAATTCACGATGTCGCCCAAGCCGCCAGAGCTTTCGGTCAAGATACCGCATTCACTCGCAAGAAAGATCTGCTTGGCCTCTGCGGTGCGTCCGCCGTATTTGAATGTCCCGTTGCTCGCCAGATCGGCAATCTGTTGAAAGTGATCCACAAAGATCGGCGCATTGATCTGCAATTCGGGCGTTGATCCCGGCTCCAGACCGTTGGATTGCGTGGCATAAGACACGTCATTCCAGGCGGCAAAGTTTTCCAGATGAATCCACGTCAGCCAGGTCGAGGTATAACCGCAGGGGGCTGCGCCGGACTCCTGAATGGTTTTGGACATCGACCAGACGTCGTCCCATGTCTGTGGCGGGACGTCAGGATCAAGGCCCGCGGCCTCGAAAATATCCTTGTTATAGTAGGTAATGGGCGAGGATGAGTTGTAGGGGAAGGACAACATCGTGCCGTCTGGTTTGGAATAATAAGCCACGATTCCCGGCAGATAGGCGGATTTGTCAAAGGTCATTCCCGCGTTGGTCAGCACGTCGGCGACGGGCATCACGGCACCTTCGGCGCCGATCATGACGCCCGTGCCCACGTCGAATACCTGAATGATATCGGGGGACTGTCCTGCGCGAAACGCGGCAATGCCAGCGTTCAGCGTTTCAGGATAGGTGCCTTTGAAAACCGGCATGACCCTGAAATCGGACTGGCTGGCATTAAAATCGCTTGCGATCTTTTCGACCACTTCCGAATTGGCACCTGTCATCGCATGCCACCAACTGATGTCGGTCTGCGCATGGGTCGCCGTCGCCGACAGTGTGACCACTGCAACGGCACTGGCAAGCATCTGTGATTTTTTCATGATTTTCCTCCTCAAAGAGCCTTGATCAAAGGCAGAATTCGTAACGCGGCACCAACACTGATTTGTCCGGATCGTCCGACCCATAAGCCTCCTCGCTTATGTTGCAGAACTGCAGGCCGTCCGTTTCCTTGTCATCATGCGCCGGAGTGTTTCGGTGATCGCGGCAGAAATCAAGAGGGTGAAAGGCAGACAAAACCAAGCAAACCGCATGACAGCCCTGTCAATACCCGTGATATTGCACTTCGCTCTGCCAGTTTAAGATTTGCATAATCATTGTTGGCAAAATGGAAAAAAGCGCGCCGGTGGTCAGCAAGTCGACGACGAAATCCGCCGCAGGTCATGCGCACAGGCGGGGTCGGTGCAGACACTGGGGACGCGGCGATTCCATCAGCGTCGTGACCGTCGCCGGATCCCGTGCTGTCCATCAGTCTGCGCAATCGCGCGTCATTTGCCACCATCGACGCCCAGCGTCTCGCCAGTAATCCAGTCTGCGTGGTCAGAGGCGAAAAACAGCACTGCATCCGCAATATCCTGTGGCGTACCCAGTTTGCGCATCGCGATATTGCCCAGCAACGCCTGCTGCCCGGCGTCGCCCATCGCGTCCCATTGCCGTTCGGTCGTGGGGTTGGACCGGACGAAACCCGGTGCCACACAGTTCACCGTGATGCCAAACGGGCCGAGTTCGTGGCCCAGCTGCCGGGTCAGGCCGATCTGGCCTGCCTTGGCGCTGGCATAGGCCTGAATGCCTGTCAGGCTGATCGTCCGCCCCGCGCCAGAGGAAATGTTGACGATCCGCCCCCTGCCCTTCGCCTTCATGCCCGGCGCCACCGCCTGCGCCATGAAGAAACTGCCGGACAGGTTCACGTCAAGGATCGTCTGCCAGTCCTCCGCCGTGATCTGTTCGATCGGGCGGCCGGTCTGACCCCGCACGCCACCGGCGCAATTCACCAGCACATCGGCGTCCAGACCCGGCACCAGCGCCTGCACGGCCGCAACGTCGCCGATATCAAGACCATGCGCCGTGATCGCCGCGTGCTGCGCCGTCTGGTCCAGACCTGCGGCATCCACGTCCAGCGCGTGAACCTGCGCGCCCAGATCCGCAAAGGCGAGCGCAATGGCCCGCCCGATACCCTGAGCCGCCCCGGTCACGATGACCGTTCTGCCGTCGAATGCGATCTTCATGCCGTGCCCTTTGCCAGCCCATCCCGATGTCGTGCGCGCCCGCGTGCACTCACCGCGTGACCTGCGGCCAGGGGCCCTGCATCAGGGTGCGGGTCTCTGTCACGGCCGTGTCCCACAGGTCCTGCATTTCGGCATCGTCGCGCTGATAATAGCCGCCAAAATTGCCGTCACCCAGCAACGCGCGGGTCTGAACGGGGTCCATTGCCTGCATCGCGACCAAGTCCGTCATCGGCTTTTGTTGCGTCAAAGCCGCGCCGGGCAGCCGCGTCCATGGGAAATTCTCCATCCACGACGCATGGCTTGCGACCGGGTCGATCTGCTGCACCTTGGCCAAGGTGTCAGGCGCGTTCCACCAGTTGTGGAACCTGACAGCGGTGCCGGGGTGGTCGGCCATCCATTCGGTCGCCAGCGACCCGGCGGGCGCGTTGCCGCCGTGACCGTTCACAATGAAGATGCGCCGGAACCCCTGCGCATACAGCCCGTCAAGGATGTCGCGCACGACCGCGACATAAGTCGTGACCCGCAGGCTGATCGTGCCGGGATAGGCCATGAAATAGGGCGTCACGCCATAAGAGAGCACCGGGAACACCGGCAAACCCAGCGGTGCTGCCGCGTCGATCGCCATTTTTTCCGCCAGAATGGAATCGACGGACAGCGACAGACCCGCATGCTGTTCGGTGCTGCCCAGCGGCAGAACGCAAAGGTCGTCGCTTTGCAAATAGGCCTCGACCTGTTGCCAACTCATGTCAGAGATTTTCACGATGTTTCCTTTCGCGCAGGGGCGACCCCGCTTTTGGACCGCGTGTCCTCGCGTCGGCCTGCTTGCCAGTTCAAAGCCAGCACGACCATCATCGTGATCGCTCCTGCGATTTCGAACCGGATGTCGGGCCAGAAAACCCCCACCATCGCGGGAATGATGATGATCCGTTGCCATGTCGGCATCGGGGCGAACAGGAACGATTCGAGTGCGGCGGCAAATGCGGTCAGCGCGAGGATCGCGATGAACCCTGCCCACAGAACCTCTGGCAGGGGACCGCCCATGATGATGACCGGATTATAGACCATGAACAGCGGAATCAGATACAGGCCCTTAGCGTATTTCCACGCCTGAAAGCTCGTCTCCATCGGTTTGGCCCCAGCGATTGCCGCGCCCGCAAACCCGGCCAAGGCCACAGGTGGCGTCACGTTGCTGTCCTGCGAATACCAGAACACCACCAGATGCGCGATCAGCAAGGGCACCCCGAACTCGTTCGTCAGCGCAGGCCCCACAAGGATAATCAGCACGATATAAGCCGCCGTCACCGGCAGCCCCATACCCAGCACAAGGCTTGCCAGTGCGACCATGACCAGCGCAAGCAACAAATTGCCGTTCGAAAAGGCCAGCATCATCGCCGAGAATTTCAGCCCCAGCCCGGTCAGACCGACGATGCCCACGATGATGCCCGCCACGGCACAGGCCATCGACACCGCAACCGCGTTGCGCGCGCCCAGTTCCAACGCATCGCGCATCATGCCAAGGCCCGCGCGGCACAGTTGGATGAAACCTGCCGTGGTCATGTTGCCTGCGGCGATGAAGTTCCAAAGACCACGCCCTGCCGCCGCCGCGATCACCGACAGGATCGCATAATAGCCCACCCGCATCGGCGAATAGCCCACCACCAACAGCCAGATCAGCACCAGAAGCGGCACCAGAAAATGCCAACCCTCGCGCATGACCTGCCGCACCTGCGGAAGCTCTGCCGCGGACAGCCCCTTCATTCCCTGCTTCACCGCAGCGATATGCACCAAAAGATAAACCGCGCCAAAATAAAGTATTGCCGGAAAGATCGAGACGAGCACGATTTCGATATAGGGCACCCGCGTGAATTCGGACATCAGGAACGCGCCTGCGCCCATCAGCGGCGGCATGATCTGCCCGCCTGTCGATGCCGCTGCCTCGATCCCACCCGCCTGCGCGGGCTTGTAGCCCAGCCGTTTCATCAGCGGGATCGTGAAGGCACCCGTCGTCACCACATTGGCAATCGCCGAGCCCGAGATGGACCCCATGCCCGCGGACGCGATGACCGCCGCCTTTGCAGGCCCGCCGCGCTGCCGCCCGGTGGCGGCATAGGCAAGGTCGATGAAAAACTTGCCCGCTCCGGTCACTTCAAGAAAAGCGCCGAACAGGACGAAAACAAAGATAAAAGTCGCAGCCACACCCATCGGCAGACCAAAGATGCCCTCTGCCCCCAGCGTCATCTGGCTGGCGATCCGGTCCATGCCGTAGCCGCGATGGTTCAGGATACCGGGCAGAAAATCGGAAAGAAACGGCAGATCACCCCGCGACCCGGCCATCGCATAGACGATGGCAAGGATACCGATGATCGTCAGCCCCAACCCAACCGCGCGCCGCGCCGCTTCAAGCACGGTCAGCGTCGTGATGATGCCGATCACAAGGTCGATCTGGCGCGGAATGACCGCATTGGCGATGGCATCGATATTTATCGGCACCCAAAGCCCGGTCAGGACCGCGCAGCCAAGTAGCGGAAGATCAATGGCCCAGCCGACGACGCCGCGCGGACGATCGCGCCCGGTGACGGGATAGATCAAGAAGCACAGCGCAAGGATGAAGCCCAGGTGAATGGGACGCTGAAAGAACAATCCCAATGGCTGCACACCCGCCCCATACAGTTGGAACAGCGACAAACAGACACCGACTGTGGTCACCAGACGCAGCACATACAAAGGCTGTGACAGGGTCGGTTGCGGGCGTTCTGGCAGGGCTGCGACCGTTGAAGGCGTGTCGATCATCGGGGCATCATTCCTGTCATGTAAAGGCACGTCACGGCGTCAGCGCAATGGTAACGCGCGAACGCGGTGCTTGATCAGAAAGGGAAATTTCGGCATCGGCGCTGCGCAGACGGTGATTGACGATGCCCGCGCCGGGCCGCAGGACATAAGCGTTGCCGGGCACAGCTTCGTCGATATCTTCGATCCAGTAGCCGCCCTGCCCGTCCGACATCTGGATGCCGCGCCCCGGAATATGATCAAGGCCAGCGGCAAAGTCAGGCAGATGGCTGCGGACCAGAACCATGTCGCCGCCCCGGTTTTCATAGCAATCGGACACTTCAAAGCCTTTGACCGAATGTCGCCAGACCACACACCAGCCGTCACCCTCGGCCATCTCAAAGGCGGCAATCTGCCTGCCGCCTTCGGTGGTCGCGGTCAGCATCGCGGCATCGGCCGGGTCTGTCGCTGCCGCAACGGCGAGGATGGCCAGCAAAGGCCACCCCCAGACGTATTGCACGGCGCTTTTACTCGCGCAGCGCATCGGGCACTTCGGCACCGATCTCGTCATAATAGCGCAATGCACCGGGATGCAGCGGCACAGGTGTCGCCCCCATTGTGAATTCAACGGTGGGTTCCTCTGCTGCGGGATGCACGGCAATCAGATCGGCGATGTTTTCATACATCGCCTTGGTCACCGTATAGGCCAGGTCCTCATCCATATCGGCAGAAACAACCAGAACGTTCGGCACACCGAGCGTCGCCACATCATCCGGGTTGCCATCATACATGCCACCGGCCAGCGAGAGCCGCGCAAAGGTCGGATCAGCCTCCTGCGCCGCCGCCATCTG
>JBBREW010000065.1:0-9831 GCA_038225335.1 Rhodobacterales bacterium | reverse complement strand
CCGCCCTGCTCCGTCACCAGCAGGCGCGCGTTGGACGGATCGGGTTCGATTTTCTGCCGCAGACGGTAGATATGCGTTTCCAGCGTATGCGTCGTCACCCCTGCGTTGTAGCCCCAGACCTCGTGCAGCAGCACGTCGCGGGCCACCACGCCATCGGCGGCGCGATACAGGAACTTCAGGATGTTGGTTTCTTTTTCGGTCAGACGCACCTTCTTGTCGTCTTCGGTCACCAGCATCTTCTGTGCCGGGCGAAAGGTGTATGGCCCCAGCTGAAATACCGCGTCTTCGGATTGTTCGTGCGTGCGCAACTGGCTGCGGATCCGCGCCAGAAGAACGGGGAACTTGAACGGCTTGCTGACATAATCATTGGCACCGGCATCAAGACCATAGATTGTGTCCGCGTCGCTGTCCTGTGCGGTCAGCATGACAATCGGGCATTTCACACCCTGCTTGCGCATCAGACGGCACAATTCCCGCCCATCGGTGTCTGGCAGACCCACATCAAGGATCACAAGATCATACAGCTGTTCCTTGACCTTGATCATCGCCGTGGCACCGTCGTCCGCCTCGAACACATCAAAATCTTCGGTCAGCAACAACTGCTCGCCCAGCGCCTCGCGCAGGTCGTCATCGTCGTCAACCAGCAGGATCTTTTTCAATTGGGCCATCTCAACCTCCACCATATTCCAACTTCACATGTGGTGAAGGCACGAGATCAACAAGTTGTGCTGCAAAAGGTTCACACGGACGTGTGATTTCGCCACCTTTTACGCGCTTATGTTTCAATTTCAGGCAACAAAGCCTACATCCACCCCGACAGGCAAAGGCAAAAGCAATGGCGTTCGCACCCGATATGACAGAACGACTGGCCCGCGCACGCGCCGATCTGCGCATGGGCGTGCCTGTCGTGATCGCGGGCACAGGGATCGTGCTGGCGGCGGAAACGCTGACCGCGGCCCGGCTGGCGCTGGTGCGGGACATGGGCGCTGCCGTGGCGATCACCGACTGGCGGGCGCAGACCCTGCGGGTTGCGGCCTATGACGGGGATGTGGCGCGGATCGTCATTCCGACGGATGCAGGACAGGCCTGGGTGCAGGCCCTGGCCGATCCGGCGGACGACCTGCGCAGCCCGATGAAGGGGCCGTTGCGTGCCTTGCGCGACGGGTCCGCCGATCTGGCGCGTGCCGCCGTGGCGCTGTGCAAATCCGCCCGGCTGCTGCCCGCCGCCGTGGTGGCCCCGGTCGCTGACGCAGCAGGGTTCGCGGCATTGCACGGGTTGACCGTGGTCGACGGTGCCGCGGCGCGGGCCACCGACCTGTCGCCCCTGCATGCGGTCGTCCATGCCCGCCTGCCGATGACCGTGTCCGATGCGGGCCGCCTGCACGTCTTTCGCCCCGATGATGGTGCAGAGGAACATTACGCGGTCGAAATCGGCCAGCCGGACCGGGCGCAACCGGTGCTGGCGCGACTGCACTCTGCGTGTTTCACCGGTGATCTGCTGGGCAGCCTGAAATGCGATTGCGGTCCGCAACTGCGCGCCGCACTGGCGCAGATGGGTCACGAAGGGCACGGCGTACTGCTGTATCTGAATCAGGAAGGCCGTGGCATCGGGCTTGCGAACAAGATGCGGGCCTATGCCCTGCAGGATCAGGGGTTCGACACGGTCGAGGCGAATCACCGGCTTGGGTTTCATGATGACGAACGCGATTTCCGCATCGGTGCCGCCATTCTGCGGCAGATGGGGTTTGACGCGGTGCGCCTGCTGACCAACAACCCCGCAAAAATCGCCCGCATGGCCGCGTCAGGCATCACCGTGGTCGAACGGGTCCCGCTGAAGGTCGGCGGGAACGTCCACAACCACGCCTATCTGGCGACAAAGGCTGCAAAGTCAGGGCATTTGCTTTGACGTCCGGACGCCTCCGGCGGGGGAGTATTTTGAAAAAAGCGAGGATCGGCCGGATCGCGAGAGGACAGGCCCGTGAAAGCAACTGATCTGGTCGTCATGCCGACCCACTTGCGGTTCCGGGGGCGGCGGTTCGCCTGCACCATCGGACGCGGCGGATTGACGGATCACAAGCGCGAAGGCGATGGCGCCACCCCGCGCGGGGTGCATGGCATCGTGGGGATGCTGTATCGCCCCGACCGAATCCGGCAGCCTGCGGATTGGGCCCTGCCGATCCGGCCCGGCGATCTGTGGTCCGACGATGTGGCCGATCCCGATTACAACATGATGGTGCACGCCCCACACCCCCACCGGGTCGAGGCGCTGCGTCGGGCGGACCCCATGTACGATCTGGTGATTCTGACCAACTGGAACTGGCCCTATCCGGTCAAAGGCCGCGGATCTGCCATCTTTATTCATCAGTGGCGGGGCAAGGGACGCCCCACGGCGGGCTGTCTGGCGCTGTCGCGGCGCGATCTGGCGTGGATTGCGCCAAGGATTATGTATAACACCCGGCTTGTTATCGCTTAACGCCGCACCTTTCGGGCAGATAACATCAAAACGAGAGGACCAAGCGATGAAAACCCAAGGCCACTTCATGACACAGGACCAAATCTCTGCCCTGCCGTACCGACCCTGTGTCGGTGTGATGCTGGCGAATCCGCGGGGCCATGTCTTTGTGGGCCAACGCCGTGATCGTGACAGCGACGCATGGCAAATGCCACAGGGCGGGGTGGACGCTGGCGAAAACACGCTGACCGCCGCCCTGCGCGAGCTGTGGGAGGAAACCGGCGTCACGCAAAAGCTGGTCAGCGTCGAGGCAGAGACCCGCGGGTTGATTCGCTATGACCTGCCGCACGATCTGGTGGGCAAGGCCTGGGGCGGCAAATACCGTGGTCAGGAACAGAAGTGGTTCCTGTTCCGGTTCCACGGCACCGACGCGGACATCAACATCGCCACCGATCATCCGGAGTTTTCCGCCTGGAAATGGATGCCAAAGGATCAGCTGGTCGCCAACATCGTGCCGTTCAAGCGCGCGGTCTACGAACAGGTCCTGTCGGAGCTGGGCGCACAGCTGTGATCGCCCGCGCTGTCAGCCTGTCGTTGATGCTGCCTGTCGTCAGCGTGGCAGGTCAGGCGCAGGCCCTGTCCTGCATCAGACCGGACCCGATCAGCAGCTTTGCCACGGCGAACGCCAGTGCGGCGCAGTATCTGGTCCTGACCGGAGAATTGACCGCACCCGGCGACGGTCAGACAGCGGATGCGCCTGTCTCGGCCTTGGGTCAGTTGACGGGCTTCGGCCTGACACCGGACGGGTTCACCGCACCCTTTGACGGTGATGTGGTCCTGCAGGTCACCTGCGCCGGGCCGTGGTGCGGGGCCATGCCGGTGTCGGGGCCGATCGTGGCCTTTGCCCGCGTCGACGGCACCACCCCGGTGATCGAGGCGGACGCCTGCGGTGCATGGCTGTTCAGCGACCCTGACGCCGCGACGCTGGACCGGCTGACCACCTGTCTGGTGATGGGCCAGTGCCCCGCGCCATAGCCGTCAGCGCGCCTTGCGCAGGCGGCTGACCTTGCGGGCGGTTTTCGTGGCCTTTTTGGCGGCACTGCCCTGTCTGCGGCGGGGCGGCTTGCCACGGGCGCCGCTGGGGGCCTTGGGCTGGGTCCGCCCATCAAGTTCCAGCAGTTCCACGATCAGCCCGCCGGTCACGGGGGCGGCCTCTGTCAGACGGACCCGGGCGCGTTGCCCCAGACCGATGATCTGGCCGCTTTCGGATCCCATCAGTGTCTGCGTTTCCGCATCGTAATGAAAATACTCGCGCCCCAGATTGCGGATCGGGATCATCCCGTCCGCACCGGTGCCGTCCAGTTTCACAAACACCCCGAACCGGGCGATCCCGCTGATCCGCCCGCCGAATTCGGCCCCCACATGGCTGGACAGGAACGCGGCCAGATACCGGTCCGTCGTGTCCCGTTCCGCCGCCATGGACCGGCGTTCGGTGTCGGAAATCAGCTTTGCCGTCTCGTCCAGATGTTCGATATCCCACGGCGACAGACCATCCCGGCCCCACTGATGCGCCGCAATCAGCGCGCGGTGCACGATCAGATCGGAATACCGCCGGATCGGAGAGGTGAAATGCGCGTAATTGCGCAGCGCCAACCCAAAGTGGCCAAAGTTTTCGGCGTTGTAATAGGCCTGTGTCATGCTGCGCAGGGTGGCAAGGTTGATCAGCTCGTCCGCGTCGGTGCCCTGGGCCTGTGCCAGCAGGCGGTTCAGATGCGCGGTTTTCAACACCTGCCCTTTGGCCAGCGTCAGACCAGAGGCCTGCGCCACCTCGCGCAGGGCGTCCAGTTTTTCGGGGCTGGGTTCTTCGTGGACGCGGAACAGCAAGGACGTCTTGCGGGCAATCAGGGTTTCGGCGGCGCAGACATTGGCCAACACCATGAATTCCTCTATCAACCGGTGGGCGTCCAGTCGATCCTTGAAATTCACGGCGGTCACGACGCCATCGTCGTCCAGCTCGATCCGGCGTTCCGGCAGGTCAAGGTCCAGCGGTTGCCGCAACTGACGCGCCCGCGCCAAGGCCGCATAGGCGGCATACAGCGGCTTGATCACCGATTCGAGCAAGGGGGCGGTCATGGCATCGGGCGTGCCGTCGATGGCCGCCTGCGCCTGTTCATAGGTCAGAGAGGCGACAGAATTCATCATGGCGCGGTGAAAGACGTGGCTGATTTTCTGTCCTTCGGCATCGACGGTCATGGCAACCGCCAGACAGGGGCGGTCAACGCCTTCGTGCAGGGAACACAGATCGCCCGACAGGGTATCGGGCAGCATCGGCACCACGCGGTCGGGAAAATAGGTGGAATTGCCCCGCTGCCGCGCCGCCCGGTCCAGTTCGGACCCCGATGTGACGTAATGGGCCA
This sequence comes from Rhodobacterales bacterium, assembly GCA_038225335.1. Lineage (GTDB taxonomy): Bacteria > Pseudomonadota > Alphaproteobacteria > Rhodobacterales > Rhodobacteraceae > Loktanella. The sequence continues at coordinate 4,962 of JBBREW010000065.1, read as the reverse complement.
CATCCGCAATGGCGACCCAGATGGTAAAGCTGCCGTCGTCGTGCGGTTCGACCAGACAGGCGTCGTCGTGATCGCGCGCATCGGCGGGGTCGATGGTTAGCAAGGGCAGATGCCGCAGGTCCATCCGGCCTTTGATGCTGGCGGGTTTGGCGGCGTCCGCCTCTGCCACCACGGCGTCATCGAAATGGTCGGGGATGCCGTGCTGGTGGATGGCGATCAGGCTGACGGCGCGCGGGCCAGTGGGGTCGCCCAGCCGGGTGACGATGCGGGCCTTCGGCAGACCCATGCGGCCTTTGGGACCGGATTGTTCCGCCTCGACCAGCTCTCCGTCCTTGGCACCACCGGTGGCACCGGCGCTGATGATGTATTGGCGGTCGGACCCCTTGTCGATCGGCATGACGCGCCCGCCATCGGACCCCGCACGATAGATGCCAAGGATGCGTTCCGGGTTCGTCCCGATCCGCCGGATCATGCGCGCCATATAGGCGTGATCCTCACCCGGGGTTTCGGTCAGGCGGGCCAGTATCCTGTCGCCCGCGGCCAGCGCCGGATCGGAACTGCGCAGCGCCATCAGGATGCGGGGCGGCGGCAGCTCGCTGTTCCATTCCAGCGGACGGGCAAACAGATCGCCGTCCGCATCCGGTTCCAGCACCTGCAACACAGACACCGGCGGCAGCTTTTCCGCATCGCGATAGGATGAACGGCGGCGGGACAATTTGCCCTCGACCTCCATCTCTTTCAGGGTCTGTTTCAACGCGATGCGGTCTGCGCCCTTGATGCCAAAGGCGCGGGCGATATCACGCTTGGCCGTCTGGGTGGGATTGTCCGCGATAAACGCAAGGATGTCGTCTTTGGATGGAATCTGGGTCATGATCCGCCACCTAGCACGCCGGGGCAGGGTCGTCATGTTTTATGTCGGCGCAGCCATGGACGACCCCCGGCATATGCCGCAAAACCCAAAGGGTATCAGGCGAAATAGCCCTGCAATATCCGGCCATAGACGGCGCGCAGCGTGACAATATCGGCGACGGGCACCCGTTCGTCGACCATGTGCATCGTCTTGCCCACAAGCCCGAATTCCACAACCGGGCAGTGATCCTTCACGAACCGGGCGTCCGATGTCCCGCCAGAGGTCGACAGGGCCGGTGTCACGCCGATTTCCGTCTGCGCCGCCGTGGCGACCAGATCGGACAGTGCGCCGGGCGGTGTCAGAAAACTTTCGCCACTGATCCTGATGGTCAGGGCAATGGCGATGCCCGTGTCGGCGGCAAGGCTGTCTGCCTCGGATTGCAACCAATCGGTCAGGGCCTGCCCGGTATGCGCGTCGTTGAACCGAATGTTCACGGTGGCACGGCAACTGGCCGGAATGACATTGGTGGCCGGGTTGCCCGTGTCCATCGTGACGATCGCCAGCGACGACGGGTCAAAATGATCCGTGCCGTCATCAAGCGTGGCAGAGGCCAGCCGGTCCATAAGCCGTGCCATGGCAGGCAGCGGATTGCGCGCCCGGTCCGGATAGGCCGCGTGCCCCTGCACCCCCTGAAAGGTGAAATAGGCGGTCAGCGACCCGCGGCGACCGACCTTCATCGCCTCTCCCATGTGGTTGGGGCTGGTGGGTTCGCCGACCAGACAATCGGTCATCACCTCTCCCTCTGCGGCCATCCAGTCCAGCAGGGCGGTGGTGCCGTGGTCCGCGTCCGCTTCCTCGTCGCCGGTGATCGCCAGAATGATCGCCCCGTCGGGCGGTGTGGTCTGCACAAAATCCACGGCAGCCGCGACAAAGGCCGCGACACCGGATTTCATGTCCACCGCACCGCGCCCCCACAGGAACCCGTCGCGGATGGTGGCCCCGAACGGATCGACGGTCCAGTCCGCCGGATTGCCGACAGGCACCACGTCCACATGACCGTTGAATCCGAAACTGCGGTTGGCCTCCTTGTGCCCCCAGCGGGCGAACAGGTTCGACACGCCGCCCCGGTCAACGCGGGTGCAGGTAAATCCCGCATCCGACAAAAGCTGTTCCAGCAGCACCAGCGCACCGCCTTCGTCGGGCGTCACAGTGCGGCAGCGCACAAGCCGCGCCGTCAGGTCAACAGGGTCAATGGGTGTGGTCATGACAGGTCCTTTTGTTGCCCCACGCCTAGCGCGGGCGGGCGGGTGTGGCAATCACGCTCTGTGGCGCAAACAGCACGGCAGCACATGCGAAATACATGATATTAATCAGTTTTCAGGACAAAATAAGTAAACCCATGTTAGCTTATTTCCAATAGACCCGGGACAGGGCATACCAATAATAAGTTCGAGTGCGAGCAGGCACCACAACATATAGTGAACGTGGGGCATAGACCCCCGACACAAGGTTGCACTGAACCCGGGCCGAATGGGCAGGGGCAATAAGACATGGCGACGGGATCAGAACTGTCGATCAACCAGTTTGCATCAGCATTGCAAATGGCGAATGCGATCTTTGGAAACGGCGTCAGCGTCGTGTCCGCATCCTATTCGGGATCATACTATTCCTCGGGCACCTATACGGGCGGGAACACCACCAGCCCCGGCGTGGTGCCGGGCAATACCGGCGTCATCCTGTCCACCGGCAATACCGCGGATTTCACGCAATCCAGCGGCGATCCGAACCGGTCGACCTCGACCAGCACAAATACCGGCGGTCAGGACAACAACGCGGATTTCAACGCCATCGCGGGTGCGCGGACCTATGACGCGGCCTATCTGACGACGTCGTTCATCCCCGACGCCAATTTCCTGACCATGCAGTTCGTGTTTTCGTCCGAAGAATACCCGGAATATTCCACGTCGGTGTTCAACGACGTGGTCGGCGTCTGGGCCAATGGCGTGCATATCCCGATTTCCGTCACGCAAAGCGCCGCTTCTGTGACAGAGATCAACCCCACGGAAAACATCAACCTGTACCGCGACAACACCGGCGACCAGTTCAACACCGAAATGGACGGTTTCACCGTCACCATGACGCTGACGATTCCGGTCATCGCCGGGCAGGTCAACACCCTGCGGATCGGCATCGCGGATACGTCGGATGCCAATTACGATTCCAACCTGCTGATTGCGGGCGACAGCATCCAGACGCGCCTGATCGCGATCCAGGACGACGTCATCATGCGCCCGGGAGAGACGCAGATCGTCGATGTGCTGGCCAACGACATCAACCGGACCGGCGGCACACTGGTCATCACCCATATCAACGGCGTGCCGGTTGTCGCGGGGCAAAGCGTGCTGTTGCCCTCTGGCCATATGGTCAAACTGCGCGCCGATGGCACGCTGGAAATCCTGACCACAGACATCACCGAAAAGGTCAGCTTCACCTATGCGACAAAGGCCGTGGGGGCCAACGGCCAGACGCTGGAAACCGACACCGGGTTCATCACGGTCGATACCGCGCCCTGTTTTGTCAGTGGCACGATGATCCGCACCCCCGACGGCCCCGTTGCGGTCGAAGATTTGGCGCCGGGCGATCTGGTGGACACGCTGGACGACGGTCCGCAGCCTTTGCGCTGGACCGGTCAGCGGGTCGTCGCAGCCGTTGGCGCACTGGCCCCGATCCGCTTTGCCGCGGGCGCGCTGGGGGATCACGACACGCTCATGTTGTCGCCGCTGCACCGGGTGCTGATCGGCGATACCCTGTCCGCCCTGCTGTTCGGAGAGGACGATGTCCTGATCGCCGCGCGCGATCTGGTCAATGACACCACCATCCGCCCCTGCCCGGGCGGAGAGGTGACATACGTTCATTTGTTGTTCGACCGGCATCAGGTCATCTGGTCGGGCGGACTTGCCACCGAAAGTTTTCTGCCCGGACCGCAGATGAAGAAATCCTTTGCCCGTGACGCGGTCGCCGAAATCATGTCGATTTTCCCGGACCTCGACTGGATGACCGGCGACGGCTATTCTCCCTCCGCCCGGCGCACCCTGAAACGATTCGAAGCACAGGTTCTGCGGGGCTTTGCCGCATGAAGTGGATCGGATTGCGCGACAGTGCGGCGGGCCTTCTGGCGGCGGGGGGTCTGGATCAGCCAGCGGCAGGGCCGCTGCGCCCGCAGGATGTTCTGGCCTGTGGTTCGCTGATGATCGACTGCACCATCACACCGAGCCTGACAACGCAGACCTTGATGAGCTTTACCGCGCAGGACGACTGGCAGACCGGGTTGACGCTGACACTCGATCCTTTGGGCCTGCTGTGTCTGACCCAGACGCAGGGCGCGGACAAACGCGCATATACCCTGCACACCGGTCTGCAAGGCCGCGCCGCACTGGCGACCATCGTGTTCACATGGCATGCCCCGGACCGCCACGCCATGCTGTCGATCGAGGTGCCGGACACCGCAGAACTGCGGTTCATGACCGACCACGGCCCCTTTCCGATGTCCATGCTTGATATCATGCGGCTGATGGCCGACCGCAACCGGTGCTACATGTCGCCCGGCGTCCGCTTTGCCGCCGTATCGGATGCGATGATGCCCATCGGACCCTTGCCGTCGCTGGATGCGGCCACGCCGGTCACCACACCAAAGGGCCCTGTGGCCCTGTGCGACATCCGTCCGGGTCAGATCGTCGTGGCCGCCGACGGGCAGTTGGCGCAGGTGCGCTGGGTGGGTGGGTTGACCCTGCCTGCACGCGCGCGCTTTGCCCCCTTGCGGGTGCGGGCGCCATTTTACGGGGCGCAGCAGGACATCGTCTGCGCGCCCTGCCAACAGATCCATTTCCGCAGCACAGAGGTCGAATATCTGTTCGCGACCCATACCGTATCGGCACGCGCGGGTGATTTGCTGGATGGCATTAACCCCGTGCCGCTGGCAGGCAAAAAGACCGCGACCTATTGGCAGATAGTGCTGGACAGGTCCGTGCCGATCGCGGTCCACGGCGTGCCCTGTGCGACACTGGACGTGGCACCGATGCTGGCCGATGCGGCCTTGCGGTCGTTGTCGGTGC
>JBBREW010000064.1:0-9928 GCA_038225335.1 Rhodobacterales bacterium | reverse complement strand
GATTTGATCAGACTGATCCCGATCTGCAATTCGCTGGGGTTCAGGCCCGCCAGCCATTCATCCAGCAGCAACAGCTTTGGATCGCCGGCCAGCACGCGGGCCAGTTCCACGCGTTTGGTGTCGATATAGGTCAGCTGCCCTATGCGCAGATGGCCTTTGCCGTCCAGCCCGACGCGGGTCAGAAGGGATTCCGCATGGCGGCGCGCCTCAGGCCCCCAACGCCGCCGGTGGCCGAACACGGCCCCCGCCACCACATTGTCCAGCACCGACATGGAAGGCAGCAGGCGCACAAGCTGGAATGTGCGCGCGATGCCGCGGCGGTTGATCTTTTCGGGCGGCAAGGCGGTGATCGGGGTGCCGCGCAACGCAATTTCGCCGCCCGATACCTTCAGCGCGCCGGAAATCAGGTTCAGCGTCGTGGATTTGCCCGACCCGTTCGGCCCGATCAGGCCCATCACCTGATGTTCAGTCACGTCGAAATCCATCGCGTTCACCGCGACCAGACCACCAAATCGTTTGGTCACACCGCGCAGGGATAAAACGGTGGTGGTCATGATGCCTCCCCCGCTGTTCGGACGCGGGTGCGCTGGCGCAGATCATCCAGCAGCCCCACGAAACCGCGCGGCAAGGCATAGACAATCACCAGAAAGGCCACGCCCAGCAGCAGCGTTGTCTGTTGCGGAAAGTTGGACGAAATCGATTCCCACAGCAGCGTGAAGGGGATCACGCCGACCAATGGCCCCCACAACCTGCCAGCCCCACCCAGCAGCGCCATGATCACGACCTGAAACGACAGCATGGGGGCAAAGGCAAGGCTGGGTTCGATATAGACATAGCGCGGCGCAAGGATGGCACCGGTCATCGCGGCGACTGATCCGGGCACCATGAACAGCAGCACCTTGGACATGGCGGTGTTGATCCCGGAATGCACGGCGACCATTTCATCATCCCCGATGATCCGCAGCGCAAAGCCAAGCCGCGAGCGGCCGATCAGCCAGCCAGTCAGGAACACCGCCGCCCCCAGTGCAAGCAGCATCCAGTAGATCCCGGCCTCGGTGATGTCGGTCAGCACATAAAGGCCCTTTTGCCCTGATCTGTTCTGAAACCATGTGATCAACTGCCGGACCAGTTCCGCGAGCCCCAGCGTGAAAATCACGAAATACACCCCCGACAGCCGCAATGTCGCCAGACCGACAAGCGCCGCAAGCACCGCACCGAGACCGCCCGCGATCGCGATCAGCGCCCAGAACGGCAGGGTTTCAAAACCCAACCCGGTCACATAGGTGCCGACCCCGAAAAACGCCGCAGTGGCGAGAGAGATGTAATGTGTCGGCCCTGAAAACAGCGCCCAGCTTGTGGCCAGCGCAGTAAACATCGCGATGGTCACGCCGATCGACAGCCAATAGCCGGAACCGGAAAATGGCAGCAGTGCGCAGATGCCGAAGGCTATGGCAGCAAGAACAAGGTTGCGGATATCGGTGCCGGTCATGTGGGCTTCTTTCCGAACAGGCCCTGCGGTCGGAACAGCAGGATCAGGACAAACAGCGTGTAAGCGGCGGCCAGCGTCAGGCCGGGATCAAGCAGGGTCGCGACCAGCGTTTCCACGATCCCCAGCAACAGTGCGGCGACAATCGTGCCGCGCACGTCACCCACACCGCCCATGATCACGATGATCAGCGCCTTGAGGGTAAAGATGATGCCGGTCGAGGCATCGAGTGTGAGGTAGGTCGACAACAGCGCGCCACCCACCGCCGTGACAGCACCCCCCAGCCCAAAGGCAAGTGCGGCCAGATGTGTCACGTTGATCCCCACCAGCCGTGCAGACGCGGGGGCGACAGCAATCGCGCGGATCGACAGGCCCGCGCGGCTGTGGTTCAGCCAAAGATAAAGCGTGCCACAGATCACAACGGCGGCCAGAAATGCCGCGACACGGTTCAGCGCAAAGGTATCGCCCGCGATCACAATGGGCCGTGCCAGATAGGAATAGTTGAAATAATCGCCGCCAAAGACCGACAGCATCAGCCCGACCATCACAAACGACAGCCCGAATGTGGCAAGGATACTGTCGGTTTCCAGCTGGCCACGCGTTTTGGCGCGTTTGACCAAAGGCAGCAGCATCACCCGGTAGATCAGCCAGTTCAGTGCAAAGGTCACCGGCGCGAGGACAAAGATCGTCAGAAACGGGCTGACCTGTCCGGCTGTGTACATCCAGAAGGCGGCAAACCCGCCCGCCACCAGCATCTCACCATTGGCCAGATTCATGATGCGGGCGACACCATATTGCAGGTTCAGCCCCATCGCGATCAGCGCATAGGTGCCGCCCAGCAATAGCCCAGTGATCACAATATCCATGCGGTCGCGTTCCTGCGTCAGTCACGTTGTGAAAGGAAAGCGCCGGTCATGGTTCCGCCCATGACCGGCGCAGATGTGCTGGCGGGTTATTCCCAACCGTCTTTCAGGATCACCGGCACCGCGCCTTCGCGGTCACGCGATGCAACACCGACGAAAACACCGTCTTGCCACTGGCCGACGGTCCAGAACGCCTGATTGTTGTTGTCTTCGTCAAAGCTGATCGGGCCCAGCACGGTCTCGAACGTGCCCTCGCGCAGGTGGTCGGCCACAGCGGCCCGGTCCAGCCCCACGGCTGTGATCGATTGTTCAAGGATTTCCAGCGATGCATAGGTCGTGGCAGAGGCCCAGAAATCAGGTTTGCTGCCGGTCACGGTTTCATGTGCGGTTGCGTATTCCTGAAATCTGGGGTCGTCCACGTTCACGCCGCCGGGGCCCATCACGCCGTTCGCCGCCGACCCGAACCGTTCGCCGTAGGCTGGAAACGGTGTCGCCACAGCCGTGTAGAACGCCTGCACCTGCAGGTTTTCGATGATCGCCTGTTCGGTCAGTGCGAACGTATCGGGTGGATAGGACCATGCCACAAAGGCATCCGGCGTGGCCGCCTTGGTTGCTTTGATCACGGGCGACAAATCCTGCGTGCCAAGCGGATAGGAGGTGTCATAGACAATCTCGAACCCTGCTTCGTTCAGCTTGCCGCGTGCAACATCGGCCAGTTCAATGCCAAAGGCGTCAGCCACGTTGACCATCGCGATGCGGTTGCCCAGCTGGCCCGCGTCGCGCATGTCGGTCAGGATCTTCACGGTATCCTCGGCCAGTGCCGATGTGGTGCCAAGGGTAAAGAACATATCGGGAAACTGGTCGGACAGGGCAGGCTGCTGGTCGGTGATGGCCGACACTGCGATCATCGGATAGCCGTAGCGCGCAAAAATCGGTGCGGCGGCGATCACCAGACCCGTGCCATAGGGCGAGACGATGAAATCAACCTCGTCCTGCGTCGCAAGGCGCTGGACGGCGCGGATGGTTTCGCCCGGATTGGTCTGGTCGTCATATTCGACAATCTCGACCGGCATCAGGGTGCCATCCACATCGATACCGCCGCGGGCGTTGACCTGATCGGCCCAGAGCGTGATGCTGGGCCACTGGCTGACAGCGGCACCACCGGCCAGCGGGCCGGTTTTTGGCCCGACGGCGCCGATCCGGATGGTGTCGGCACTGGCTGCGCCAGCGGCAAAACCGGTGGCAAGGCTGGTGGTCAGCGCAAGGGCTGCGGTAAATTTAAGGGCAGTTCTACGTTGCATTTCGATCTCCTCCAAGGTCGTGATGGGTGTGTCGGCTGTGGCGATGCTCTTGTTGGCATCTGTTCATAATGGGTGGCGCTTGCCGTCTGGATGCAGGGCGATCCAGCGCAGTTCGGTGAATTCCTCCAGGGCGGTTTCCCCGCCAAACCGGCCATAGCCGCTGGCCTTCATCCCGCCGAAAGGCATCGCCGGATTGTCGTAAACGGTTGATCCGTTGATATGGCAGATCCCGGTTTCAAGCCGGGCGGCCAGTGCAAGCGCCCGGTCCCTGTCGCGGCTGAATACAGCGGATGCGAGGCCGTAATCGGTGTCATTGGCGATGGAGACTGCCTCTGCCTCGTCGCGCACACGCAGGATGGCGGCGACGGGGCCAAAGCTTTCTTCGTGATAGATCGCCATGTTCGATGCCACATGGTCCACCACGACCGGCTGCATCACCGCACCTTCGACATGGCCGCCCACCAAGAGCGTGGCCCCCTTGTCCTGCGCGTCGCGGATCAGGCTGGCCACACGTTCGGCGGCAGCGGCATGGATCAGCGTGCCCAAGGTGGCCGTTTCCCGGCGCGGATCGGCGGCGCGCAGGCTTTGGGTTATTGCGACCAGCTTGCCGACAAAGGCATCGGCGATGGCATCAACCACAATGATCCGTTCGGTTGACATGCAGATCTGGCCTTGGTTGAAAAAGGCACCGTGTGCGGCTGCCTCTGCCGCGGCATCCAGATCGGCGTCGTCCAGCACAATGAGCGCGGCCTTGCCGCTGAGTTCCAGCACACAGCGTTTCAGGTGATGGGCAGCGCTGATGGCGACCTGACGGCCGACGCGGGTTGATCCGGTGAAATTGATCCGCCGCACGGCAGGATGCGCAATCAGACGGTTCACCACCGGTTCGGATTTATCGGGCAGTGAAGTCACAACATTGGCGACACCTGTGGGCAAACCCGCGCTTTGCAGGATTTCGATCAGGGCGCGATGCGTTTGCGGGCAGTGTTCGGACCCCTTGAGCACGACGGTATTGCCACAGGCCAAAGGCGATGCAATCGCCCGCACCGCCAGCGTGATCGGCGCGTTCCAGGGTGCAATGCCCAGCACGACACCCACGGCCTGTCGCCGTAAAATGGCGGCGCAGCCGTCATCGAATGCCGGCACATGGCGGTCTTGCAGCAAGGCGGGCAGGGTCGCGGCATGGCGCAAAATCCGCAAGGCGATGTCGATGTTGAACTGCGTCCATTGCGGCGCGGCGCCCACCTCTTGTGCTGCCAGTGTGACCAGATGCCCGCGGTTGGCGTCCAGTGCCTGCGCCATCGCCAGCAGATGCGCGGTGCGGTCCTGCGCAGAACGGCGCGACCAGTCCCAGAACGCCGCAGCCGCGGCGTTTGCTGCGGCATCCGCAGCCTGCTGTCCGTCCGCCACCGGCGCAAGGCCGACAGGGTCGGACGGTCTGTCAAAGACACGTTCCGAGCGCAAATGAATTCCTCCCACAAAGGGGCAAAGCGCCCAGCCCTCCCCGGCTGTTGATGACGCTTGCGATCCTCAGGCCTTCACTGTGCGTTGGCTAGGCACTGAATAAAAATGTAGCTTTCTGGGATAAAATTATCGAAAACTGGTTAAATGAGCCGCAGGACCCGTCAATTCATCGCAACCGACACGAAGAAAGGCCCCCTGACGGTGCCTTTTCACGCCGAACTTGTGCAATGCGCCTTGCAGGACAAGGAACTGGGCGGGCTGGTGGAACTGCATGCGCGCAGCTGGCGGGTGATCCTGCTGCAATCCGGGCAGGTGACAATCACCCGCGATGACGGGGCGGTCACTGTGCAGGGCCCCGCCTTGCTGTGGTTGCCGTGGGACCGCAATTACCGGATCCGCGCCAAGGCGGGCACCGTGGGCGGTCATCTGGTGATGGGGGAAACGTCGCTGGCAAACGCGATTGGCGTCAAACCCGAAGCGGTGGAATTGCGGGTGATGGCAGCACATCCGATCTATTTTCAGCTGGAAGAGCGTGCAGTCCTGTATCGCGACATGATCAACTGCTTTGATCTGATCCTGCGAGAAGCCGCAGGGCAGGCCCCCGGTTCTGCCACATTGATCGAGGCGCAGGTGCGCGTGATGCTGGTCATGCTGTGGCGTCACGCCGTCCAGCCCGATGATCTCCGGCAGGCGCGCGGCAGCACGTCGTTGATATTGCAACAGTTCCGCCAAACGCTGGAAACGCATTTCCGGGACCGCTGGACGGTCGCGCGCTATGCCGAGAGCCTGAACATGTCCGCCGACCGTCTGCACGATGTCTGCCAGCGCAGTCTGGGCAAGCCGCCGTTGCAGTTGATCCATGAAAGACTGGGATACGAGGCGCAGGTGTTGCTGGAAAGGTCATCAATGACGCTGGAACAGATCGGCGAATTTCTGGGATTCAATTCGGCGGCGCAGTTCAGCGGATTTTTCAAAGTTCTGTACGGCCAACCCCCCGGTGCCTATCGCCGTGAGGCGCGCTACGTCAAAGAAAAGCCAGGCACATATGCCGCGCAATCCTATGCCGACTGGCCGTGATGGACCCAGATAGCTGGGCTTGATCTGACCCCTGCGGATCAATCCACGGTCGCCAGAATCGTTTGCAATTGCCTGTGAGATCCTGCGCAAAGAGAAGCGAGGCCATCATTTCCCCTCACCCATCCCACCGTGATCGGCGCAAGGTTCACGGATGAACAACGCCCCTCATGATGCGCCGCTGCAGTGTCTGAACGCGGTTTCCAATGCCCGTTGGTCATAGGGTTTGACCAAACCAACGATCCGGCCATCCAGTCCGCTGTTTTTCAGGATACCATGCACATCAGAGCCCGATGCAATGATCACCGCGATCTGGGGGTGACTTTCTGACACGCGCCGGACCAGATCCATGCCGTCCCCGTCAGGAAGGCCCAGATCGGTCAGCATCACGTGAAAGCGTTCCGTGCTTATCATTCTGATGGCGTCCGCCACCGTGCCAGCCTCAGAAACGTCATGGCCAAGGTCGATCAGAATATCCGCCGTCGCCATGCGGATCAGGATGTCATCCTCGACCAGCAACACGCGCCTGCGTTCAGGGGGCAGATCGGTTTGGTTGATGACATCGCCATGCGTCTCCTGCGATGCCTGCGCGGGTTCCGGACGTCGATCAAGGACGTCAGACAGTTTCTGCGCCAGACGTTCAAGCGTGTAGGGTTTGCTGAGAAGGTTCACCCCGTCATCAAGCCGTCCGGCATGGACGATGGCGTTCTGTGTATAGCCCGACGTGAAAAGAACCCCGATATCAGGAAGTCTTTCCTTGGCCTTGCGGGCAAGCTGGGGACTGCGCAGCGTCCCGGGCATGACCACATCGGTAAACAGAATATCAATCTTTGCACCGCTGTTGATGATCGCCAGCGCGCTATCGGCGTTTTCGGCGCTGAGGACGGCATAGCCAAGGTCGCGCAGCAGATCGATGGCCGTTTCCCGCACGGCATTGTCATCCTCGACCACCAGAACGACTTCTCCGTGGCCTTGTGGTATGGTGATCGTAGGCTGGGACTGCCGGGTGTCTTCTTCTTCCCGGGTTCTGGGAAGGTAGATGCGAACCGTGGTGCCGTTGCCTTTTTCGCTGTAAATCTTGACGTGACCCCCGGACTGTTTGATGAAGCCGTAAACCATGCTCAGCCCCAGCCCGGTGCCCTTGCCCGTCGGCTTTGTCGTGAAAAACGGATCAAAGACCTTTTCGATGATGTCGGGATCAATGCCGCTGCCGGTGTCCGTCATCGCCAGCATCACGTATTGTCCCGGCACCACCTGCGGATGCTCTCTGACATAGACGTCGTCAAGCGCGGCATTGCCCGCCTCGATCGTCAGTTTGCCGCGGTGGTTCATTGCATCACGCGCGTTGATTGCCAGATTGAGAATGACATTTTCCAGCTGGATCGGATCGACAAAACAATTCCAAAGCCCGCCAGAGATGACGGTCTCGATTTCGGTGGCTTCTCCCAGTGTCTGTCGCAGCATGTCATCCATATCGCGCAGGATCCGGCCGACATTCTTCGGGGCAGGCTCCAGCGGCTGTTGGCGACTGAATGCCAGAAGCTGTGCGGTCAGTTTCGCGCCGCGCGAAACGCCCGTTGCCGCGTTGTCGGCGAACTTGCGATTCGGGTCTTCGGCGGGAAGTTTCTTCAGCAGTAATTGCAGGTTGCTGCCGATCACCTGAAGCAGGTTGTTGAAGTCATGCGCGACACCGCCGGTCAACTGACCGACCGCTTCCATCTTTTGCGACTGGACCAGCTGCGCTTCTAGGCGGTCACGCTCTGCCATTGCGGCATCGACGCGGGATTTCATCACGTTCCCGAACTCGATTTCTGCGTTCCGGGCCCGCAAATCTTCGGTGATGTCGCGCACTTCGACCACCGTGCCCACGATCTTTCCGGTCTCGTCCTTGACGGGCGAGGCTGTGAAACCGACGGGGTAGAAGGTTCCATCCTTGTGGACGAACGTGCCTTCGCCCTGAACTTTGTGGTCTTCCGGCAGGGCGCGATCAATCTCGCACTCTGCGATGGGAAAGTGACGTCCGTCGGGGTGTGTGTGGTGGATCACATCGTGAAGGGGCCGCCCTTGGGTTTCCGCGAACTTGTAACCAGTCATCGCTTCGGCAGCGTTGTTCATGAAAACGCAGTGCTGGTTTTCATCCATCATGAAGATCGCCATGGTCGTGTTGCCCAAAATGGCATCCAGCCGCGAGGATGCCCTTGTCAGGGCTGCTGCGATCTCTTTTTGCGCTGTGATGTCCTGAATGGCCGCGTAGAAAATATTTTCGCCGTCAGTGGCAATCAGCTGCAGATGGACCCGCACATCATAGCGCGTGCCGTCCTTTCGCTGGTGAAACGTCTCGAAATCCAGCGAGGACCGTTCACCTGTCAGGAGTGGATCAACAAGCGCGCGAAATTCCTGCTGCGTGATGGCGGGTTTGATGTCCCATGCCGTCTTGCTGCGCAGCTCCTCCATCGTGAAGCCAAGGTTTTCGCGGGCGCCCCGATTGACCAATGAAAACGTGAAGTCATCAGACGAAAAAACGTAGACTTCGCTGGCAGCGTCTTCGACGATGCGTCCAAGACGATCACTCGTCATTCCCAACCGATTTTGCACAACCGCCCTCGCACACAATACTAGAGGCCCTTGCAGGACGCTCCGTCTTGTTTGCAGGTTGAGCACAGATTTTTTGTCAGGAAAATAGCGGCCAGCATCAGGGCGCCAGTTTTTTTGCCATGTGGGAATTCAGCAGTGGCAAAGTCAGGCTGTCATGCGTGCCAAAGGCCGCAGAGTTGCGTCAGGCATGTGACTTGCGGCAGGGAAGCGGAACTGCGCGACCTGTGGGCATTTACGCAAGGCAACGGTGTCGGTGCCTGCACCTGCCGGATGGCAGCGATTCGCACCGGGGCGGTGTCGGCCGTGACACAGTTCCGCGCAGCATTGGGCATCGTCCTGTTCGACGAGAGGCTGAGCGCCAATATGGTTCTGGGCGGCCACGCGACAAAGAAGGGCAGGCCATAAGACCACGATGGACCGGACATCAGATTAATAAATGATCATAATGGCGGGAACATTACAAAAAGATTGGACATCAATGAATTGATCTCTATTTCAATACACAGCAACAGCGACGCTGCGCTTTTGCATCGTAATTGAGAGAGGATATTGAAGATGGCAGATATAGATCTGAACAGCATGTCACTGGAAGAGCTGAAGAAGCTTCAGAAAGACGTCAAAAAGGCCATTGACGGGTATCAGGACAAGCAACGTAAAGAGGCGCGGGCCGCGGCAGAAGCTGCCGCAGGGGCACTGGGTTTCACACTTGCTGATTTGACCCGAAGCTCTGGTCAGAAAACCAAAACGGCAGCGGCACCCAAATATCGGCATCCCGATAACCCAGAGCAAACCTGGACCGGTCGTGGCCGTCAGCCGGAGTGGATCAAAGAAGCATTGGAAAACGGTCAATCAAAAGACGAGTTTTTGATTACCTGATCCATCCGAATTGTGGAACGCCCGGCTGTCGGGCAGCGGCGTTCCGCAGGCGTGTCTTTCTTCAGGTGTGCAGACTGTCACCCCGCGCATTGTTCGCCGCCTGCGGCTGGATCGGTTCGCCCCCAGACCCGGCAGGGCAATCGCGTTTGGCATCCTGCTTCTTACAGCCCATTGAGAACGCTACATAAGAATGCCTCGTCCCAGCCAGCTCGCTTGAGTTTGATGCTGAGAGAGCCTTTGGATGTGTCGCGTCGGACGACATCCAGAGC
>JBBREW010000063.1:0-9960 GCA_038225335.1 Rhodobacterales bacterium | reverse complement strand
GAAGCGGATCGAAAGAGATGCCGCGCAGATGCAACCGGGGAGGGGACATTTCATGCAAACACAAGCTGTCCTTCTGACCGGACCGGGCGCGCTGGATCTGGCGCAGGTCGGGCTGAATGCGCCCGGCCCTGCCGATGTCGTGGTGCAAATCCGGTATTCCGGCATTTCGACCGGCACCGAAAAACTGTTCTGGTCGGGGCAGATGCCGCCGTTCCCGGGCATGGGGTTTCCCCTTGTCCCCGGATACGAGGCCGCAGGCGAAGTGGTCGAGGCGGGCCGCGACGCGGGCATCGCCGTCGGCACGCACGTCTTTGTGCCCGGTGCAAATTGCTACGACGGTGCCTTTGGTCTGTTTGGTGCTGCCGCCCGCACCGTCGTCACCCCTGCGACGCGGGTCACGCCGATTGATTCGGAAAGCGGCGCCGCGGGCGCCCTGCTGGCCTTGGCCGCGACCGCCCGCCACGCGATTGCGGGTCCGGGCAAGGCAGTGCCGGACCTGATCGTCGGGCATGGCACCTTGGGCCGCCTGCTGGCGCGTCTCACTGTGCTTTCGGGCGCACCCGCGCCGACGGTCTGGGACATTGATCCGGCCCGGCGCAACGGCGCCGTCGGTTATGACGTCATTGACCCTTCCTCCGATCCGCGCCGCGATTACCGGTCGATCTATGACGTATCGGGGCAGGCGAACCTCCTGCCCGATCTGATTGGCCGGATTGCGCGGGGCGGTGAAATCGTGCTGGCCGGTTTTTACACCGACCCCATCAGCTTTGCCTTTCCGCCCGCCTTCATGAAGGAAGCCCGCCTGCGCATCAGCGCCGAATGGACGCCCGCCGACATGATCGCGACCCGCGCCCTGATGGAATCGGGCGATCTGGCGCTGGATGACCTCATCACCCACCGGCAGCCGGCCCGCCACGCGGCCAGCGCCTATCGCACGGCCTTTACCGACCCGACCTGCTTGAAAATGATTCTCGATTGGAACGCCGCATGAAAGACGAAGTCCCCAACCTCAAGGACTACGACCGCGCCCTGCGCGACGAGGCGGCAGAGCCGACGCTGGAAGTGCCGCAAGGCGTGCCGACCTCTAAAACCCAGATCATCGCGATCTATGGCAAAGGCGGGATCGGAAAATCCTTCACGCTGGCCAACCTCAGCCATATGATGGCCGAAATGGGCAAACGTGTGCTGCTGATCGGCTGCGATCCGAAATCCGATACGACATCGCTGCTGTTCGGCGGCAAGGCCTGCCCCACGATCATCGAAACCTCGTCCCGCAAGAAACTGGCGGGCGAAGAGGTGCAGATCGGCGACGTCTGCTTCAAACGCGGCGGCGTGTTTGCGATGGAACTCGGCGGACCAGAGGTCGGTCGGGGCTGTGGCGGACGCGGCATCATCCATGGCTTCGAACTGCTGGAAAAGCTGGGGTTCCACGACTGGGACTTTGACTATGTCCTGCTTGATTTCTTGGGCGACGTGGTCTGTGGCGGCTTTGGCCTGCCGATCGCGCGGGACATGGCTCAAAAGGTGATCCTCGTCGCCTCCAACGATCTGCAATCCCTCTACGTCGCCAACAACGTCTGCTCTGCGGTGGAATACTTCCGCAAGATGGGCGGCAATGTGGGCGTCGCGGGTCTGGTCATCAACAAGGACGACGGATCAGGCGAGGCACAGGCCTTTGCGGCTGCGGTCAAGATCCCCGTCCTTTCGGCCATCCCGCAGGACGATGACCTGCGCAAGAAATCCGCCAACTACCAGATCGTCGGTACCCATGCGTCGCAATGGGGTCCGATGTTCCAGGATCTGGCAGAGGCCGTCGGCATCGCGCCGCCGGTCCGCCCGACACCGCTGGATCAGGACGGCCTGCTGGGCCTGTTCGACGCCAAGGACACCGGCGGCGATTACCAGCTGGTCCCTGCGACCGATATCGACATGCGCGGCAAGCATGGCACACCCAAGGCAAGCCTGGAGGTCATCTACGATGACGCGTGAAGGCTTTCACGTCAGCAAGGATGCGGAAGGTGCTGTCACCGTGACCGCGTCCCCGGCTTCTTCTCGTGAAAAATATCCCGGGGGAGGCGCGGCAGCGCCGGGGGCAGAGCCCCCAGCCACCGCCGGGCTGTGCACCTCGCGCGCAGAACTGGACCGCGCCGCACGCAGTGCGGGACAGTCCGACCTGCTGGACCAGTTTGCAAAAGATTATCCCCGGGGTCCGCACGACCAGCCGCAATCCATGTGTCCTGCCTTCGGCAGCCTGCGCGTCGGCCTGCGGATGAAACGGGTGGCGACCGTCCTGTCCGGTTCGGCCTGCTGCGTTTACGGCCTGACGTTCGTGTCGCATTTCTACGGTGCGCGCCGGTCCGTGGGTTACGTGCCGTTCAATTCGGAATCCCTGGTCACCGGTAAGCTGTTCGAGGATATCCGCGAAAGCGTGCATGATATGGCCGACCCGGCCCGCTACGATGCCATCGTGGTGACGAACCTCTGCGTGCCGACCGCCTCTGGTGTGCCGCTGCGTCTGTTGCCGCGCGAAATCAACGGTGTGCGGATCATCGGCATTGACGTGCCGGGTTTCGGTATTCCGACCCATGCCGAGGCAAAGGACGTCCTTGCCGGGGCCATGCTGAACTACGCCCGCACAGAGGCAGAGGCAGGCCCCGTGCCCCGCCCCGCCCGCGCCGCGAGCGACCGCCCGGCTGTCGCCCTGCTGGGAGAGATGTTCCCCGCCGATCCCATGATGATCGGTGCGATGCTGGCCCCCATGGGGCTGGAGGCAGGCCCCGTCGTGCCGACCCGCGAGTGGCGAGAGCTTTATGCTGCACTTGATTGCGGTGTCGCGGCGGCGATCCATCCCTTTTACACCGCCTCTGTGCGGGAATTTCACGCTGCAGGCCGCAAGGTCGTAGGCTCTGCGCCTGTGGGTCACGACGGCACCGCCGCTTGGCTGGCCGCCATCGGCGCGGCTTACGGTGTCAGTGCCGACCGCATTGCGGCCGCCCAGAATGCCTTTTTGCCAACCATCAAGGCAGCATTGGATGCGGCCCGGATCGACGGGACAATCACCGTATCCGGTTATGAAGGGTCCGAATTGCTGGTGGCCCGCCTGCTGATCGAAAGCGGCGCGCACGTGCCCTATGTGGGCACCGCCTGCCCCAAGACACCTTGGTCGGCCGATGATGCTGACTGGCTGTCCGCCAAAGGCGTGAAGGTCAAATTCCGGGCCAGCCTTGCGGACGATCTGTCGGTGATGGAAGGCCTGCGTCCCGATCTGGCCATCGGCACCACGCCGCTGGTGCAGCGCGGCAAAGAGCTGGGTATACCCGCACTGTATTTCACCAACCTGATCTCCGCGCGGCCCCTGATGGGCCCGGCAGGTGCGGGCAGTTTGCAGCAGGTCGTGCGGGCCGCGATGGCCGGCAAGACCCGGATGGACACGATGCGCGGCTTTTTCGAAGGTGTGGGTCACGGCGATACCGCCGGTATCTGGCAGGGTGCGCCCAATTTGCGTCCGGATTTCCGCGCCCAGCACCAGAAGAAACTGGACAAGCAGGCCCGCGCCGCGGCGGCAGAGGCCATGATATGACCGGTCGTCGTCATCCCTTGCATTCGGGCCGCGCTGTCTGCGGACCCTGCATTCGGGGCGCTGCCCCCGTCGCGCAAGCGCGCCTCCCCCGGGATATTTCGGACGAGAAGAAGCAGGGGGTTTGCCCATGCTGGTGATGGATCACGACCGGGCCGGTGGATACTGGGGTGCGGTTTACGCGTTTTGTGCCGTCAAAGGCCTGCAGGTCGTCATCGATGGCCCGGTGGGTTGTGAAAACCTGCCGGTGACATCGGTTCTGCATTACACCGACGCGCTGCCGCCCCATGAATTGCCGATTGTCGTCACCGGTCTGGGCGAGACGGAAATGGGTGAGGGGACCGAGGCCGCCATGAAGCGGGCCTGGGACGTTCTGGACCCCGCCTTGCCTGCTGTTGTCGTGACCGGGTCGATCGCGGAAATGATCGGCGGGGGTGTGACGCCGCAGGGGACAAACATCCAGCGGTTCCTGCCGCGCACGATCGACGAGGATCAGTGGGAAAGTGCTGATCGCGCGATGACGTGGATCTTTACCGAATTCGGGCAGACCAAAGGGCGCATGCCCCCCGAAAAACCAAGGACGCCGGGGGATGCCCCGCGGGTCAATATCCTTGGTCCGATGTATGGCACCTTCAACATGCCGTCCGATCTGGCCGAGATCCAGCGTCTGGTGACGGGCATCGGGGCAGAGATCAACATGGTCATGCCGCTGGGTGCCCATCTGGCAGAGATGCGCAATCTGGTGAACGCGGACGTCAACGTCTGCATGTACCGCGAATTTGGCCGTGGCCTGTGCGAGGTTCTGGGCAAGCCTTATCTGCAAGGCCCCATCGGCATCGAACAGACGACATTGTTTCTGCGATCTCTGGGGGAGCTGCTGGGTCTGGACCCGGAGCCGTTCATCGAAACCGAGAAACATTCCACGCTGAAACCCGTCTGGGATCTGTGGCGGTCGGTGACGCAGGTTTTCTTTGCGACCTGCGAATTTGGGATCGTCGCGTCGGACACTTATGCGCGCGGTATCCGCAAGTATCTGGAAGGCGATCTGGGGTTTCCCTGCGCCTTTGCGGTGTCGCGGGTGCGGGGCCAAAAGACCGACAATGATCAGGTCCGGCATCTGCTGCACAACAAGCGGCCTCTGATCGTCATGGGGTCGATCAACGAAAAGATGTACATGGCTGAAATGAAGGCCGGGTTCGGACCGCAACCCGCGTTTATTCCCGCCAGTTTTCCGGGTGCGGCCATCCGGCGGCACACGGGCACACCGTTCATGGGCTATGCCGGGGCAACCTATCTGTTGCAGGAGGTCTGCAACGGGTTGTTCGACGCGCTGTTCCACATCCTGCCGCTGGGCAGCGACATGGACGCGGGTCCGGCCACCCCCACCCATCAGCGTCAGCTGCCGTGGGATGTCGATGCGCAGGCGCGACTGGATCAGATCGTCGCAAGTCATCCCATTCTCACGCGGATTTCTGCCGCGAAATCATTGCGCGACGCTGCCGAACAGGCGGCGCGCGACGCTGGATGCGACCGGGTGGCACTGGCCACCGTCGCCACACTTTTACCCACGACAGGAGGAAGATCATGACCGATTTCACCACCGATACCCCCGTCCTGCGTCAGCGCAGCACGTCAAAGCGGGAATATTATGCCTATTTCGCGCTGATCTTTGCGGCGACGCTGCCGCTGTCCTTTCTGACCTGGGCGCTGAAGGCGCTGCGGCGCATGGCGCTGCCGGAAAAAGGCCCCATTGCCAGCGCCTGGACCCAGGCCCGTATCATCACGCCGCATATCTTCAGCGCGTGAACCCATTCCCCCGTCAGAGGGGGAGACGACTTTCGCCTGTCCGACACGGGCGGCGAAGACAACGGCGGGGGAGGAGCCCCCGTCAATACCCGGCCGCGGGGGGTGCGCGGTGTCAGTTTAATTTTGGAGACAAAAATGGCTGATAGAAGTGACCTGTCCTTTACAGGTCTGACAGACGAGCAGGCGCAGGAATTGCACTCGGTCTATATGAGCGGTTTCGCGATTTTCACGGCAATTGCCGTGGTCGCTCATATCCTGACCTACATCAAACTGCCTTGGTTCAACTGGTAAAGAAGGAACAACACAATGGCACAGTTCTACAAGATCTGGCTGGTCTTTGACCCCCGTCGCGTATTCGTCGCGCAGGGTGTGTTCCTGTTCCTGCTGGCGGTGATGATCCACCTCGTTCTGCTCTCCAACCCGGAGACGAACTGGTTCAACCGCGCATTCGGCGCCGAAATGGTTGCCGTCCAGTAACGCCGCGTGCGTTCTGAACACCTGCTGCGGGCGGGCTGACCGTCCGCCCGCGGCAAATCGAAATTGATGAAGGACCGACAGACCGCCCCCCCCAAACCGGGCCATGGCCTGTCCTTTGAAAGAGTGAGGGGAAGATGGCGCAGCTCAGCTTCGAGAGAAAATACCGGGTCCGTGGCGGGACCCTTGTCGGCGGCGATCTGTTCGATTTCTGGGTGGGGCCGTTCTATGTGGGCTTCTTCGGAGTCACGACGTTCTTTTTTGCCGTGCTTGGCACAATACTGATTTTTTATGGTGCGAGTCAGGGTCCGACCTGGAACCCCTGGCTGATTTCCATTGATCCACCCAGTCTGGATGTGGGTCTGGGGGCCGCGCCGCTGCTGGAAGGCGGGCTGTGGCAGATCATCACGATCTGTGCGATCCTGAGTTTCGTCAGCTGGATGATGCGAGAGGTCGAGATCTGTCGCAAGCTGGGCATCGGCTATCACGTGCCGTTTGCCTTTGGCGTGGCGATCTTTGCCTATGTGACGCTGGTGGTGATCCGTCCGGTGCTGATGGGGGCCTGGGGACACGGGTTTCCCTATGGCATCTTCAGCCACCTCGATTGGGTGAACAACGTGGGCTATGCCTACGGCAACTTTCACTACAACCCGGCCCATATGATCGCGATCAGTTTCTTCTGGATCACGGCACTGGCGCTCGCGCTGCACGGATCGCTGATCCTGTCCGCCATGAACCCGTCCCGCAAGGGTGATGAAGTCAGATCCCCGGACCACGAAGACACCTATTTCCGCGATCTGATCGGCTATTCGATCGGGCCACTGGGGATTCACCGTCTGGGTCTGTTTCTGGCGCTGATGGCGGGCTTCTGGTCTGCGGTCTGTATCGTGATTTCCGGAACCATCTGGTTTCAGGAATGGATCATCTGGTGGGACTGGTACTACGAACTGCCATGGTGGGTGAACCTGTGAACGGAGGATTGAAAAATGGCTGAATATCAAAACATCTTCACGCAGGTTCAGGTGCAAGGACCAGCGGAAATGGGGGTCTCTGCCGACCCTACGACCAACTATGAACGCACAAAACGCGCCTCGTTCTCGTCCCTTGCCGGTTTGGTGGGGAACGCGCAGATCGGTCCGGTCCACCTTGGCGCTTATGGCCTTGTGGCGGTTGTCGGATTTGCGACGTGGTTCTTTATCATCGGCATAAACTTCTGGGCGCAGGCCGATTACAATCCGGCCATCTTCCTGCGGGATCTGGCCTGGCTGTCGCTGGACCCGCCGTCATCGGAATACGGTCTGGGCTTTGCCCCATTGGACGAAGGCGGCGCGTGGCTGATTGCCAGTTTCTTCTTTCTGGTCGGTTGCTGTGCCTGGTGGATCCGGACCTATACCCGCGCCACTGCGCTGGGCATGGGACATCACGTCAGCTGGGCCTTCGCCTCGTTGCTTTGGCTGATCTTTGTGCTGGGGCTGTTCCGGCCGATCCTGATGGGCGCATGGTCAGAGGCGGTGCCTTACGGCATATTCTCTCACCTTGACTGGACGAACCTGTTTTCGATCACCTACGGCAACCTGTTCTACAATCCGTTCCATGCCCTGTCGATCGTGTTCCTGTATGGCTCTGCGCTGCTGTTTGCGATGCACGGCGCCACCATTCTTGCCGTCAGCCGTTTCGGTGGCGACCGAGAGCTGGAGCAGATCGTCGACCGTGGCACGGCCACCGAACGGGCGGCGCTGTTCTGGCGCTGGACCATGGGCGTCAACGCCACGATGGAAGGTATCCACCGCTGGGCATGGTGGTTCGCCGTGCTGACACCGCTGACAGGCGGCATCGGTATCCTGCTGACCGGCACTGTTGTCGATAACTGGTTCGCTTGGGCGCAGGTCCACGGCTATGCCCCCGTGAACTGAGAGGAAGGACGACAATGACTGACAAGACCGACATCCTGAACCTGAGCGACAAGACCCGCCTGTCGGGCGAAGTCACGGTCCTGATGCTGAAGGGCGCAGGCTATGCAGCGCTGGCGGTGATCGGGGTCTGGCTGACCATCGCGGTGATCGCGGCCATCGGGCGCGCCTTGCCCGAGGAAAGCCGTCAGCAACCCGATCCGACACCCTTGTCGATGCACGTGATACCCGCCGGACCCGTGATTACGGTCTAGCGCCGGGTTTGGTCCCGGCGGTGCATGACGCCGCCGCCGGGACCTGCGCCGTCGGATCGCCTCTTCCCGGTGATCCGTCATGGGATGTCCTGCTTCCCGGCGGATGTTCCGTTCCCTTCCTGTTGGCTACAGGACCGGCGTCGCAAAGGGTTTCCCCCCTCTGCGACGCTTTTTCATTTGCAGGAGATCCGCCATGACGCCGACACCGCATCTTGACCTTGTGACGACACCTGCCGCCTTGCGGCACATGACCGATGCGGCGCTTGCCGGTGTGGCGCGGGATGTGCGCAACGCGGTGATCGACGCGGTCAGCGTGACCGGCGGTCATCTGGGATCATCGCTGGGGGTCGTGGAACTGGCGGTGGCGATCCACGCGGTGTTCGACACGCCCCGGGACAAGTTGGTCTGGGACGTGGGCCATCAATGTTACCCGCACAAGATTTTGACCGGGCGGCGCGACCGCATGCACACCCTGCGGCAGGAAGGCGGATTGTCCGGGTTCACCAAACGCGCCGAAAGCGAATATGACCCCTTTGGTGCGGCCCATTCCTCCACCTCTATTTCGGCCGCCCTCGGGTTTGCTGTCGGACGCGATCTCGGGATGCCGACGGGCGATGCGATCGCCGTGATCGGTGACGGATCAATCAGCGCCGGCATGGCCTATGAGGCGATGAACAACGCAGGGTCCGAGGGTCGCCGTCTGTTCGTGATCCTGAACGACAACGAGATGTCGATTGCCCCGCCGGTGGGCGCCATGTCGAAATACCTCTCCGGCCTTTATGCCTCGCCCTTGGGAGAGATGCACCGCATGGCCGAAGGGTTCGAGGCCGCCTTGCCCGGTCCCCTGCGCGACCACGCCCGCCGTGCGCGCCAGTTGGTGACGGGTGCCGCGACCGCCGGACAGGGAACGCTGTTCGAAAGCCTTGGGTTTTCGTATATTGGCCCGATTGATGGCCATGATCTGACCCAGCTTTTGCCGGTGTTGCGGACCGCGCGGACACGGGCGACCGGACCAGTGCTGATCCATGTCTGCACGGTCAAGGGCAAAGGCTATGCCCCGGCGGAAACGGCGGCGGACAAGGGGCACGGGGTCGGCAAGTTCGATCCCGCGACCGGTGTGCAGGCCAAGGCGAAAGCCAATGCAAAAAGCTATACCCAGATTTTCGGCGAGGCGTTGACAGCAGAGGCCGCACTGGACCCGCGCATCGTCGCGGTGACGGCCGCGATGCCGGGCGGCACCGGTGTCGATATCATGCAGGACCGTTTCGCGGGCCGCGTGTTCGATGTGGGCATTGCGGAACAGCACGGGGTCACCTTTGCCGCCGGGATGGCCGCCAGCGGGCTGCGCCCGTTCTGTGCGATCTATTCCACCTTCCTGCAGCGCGGCTATGACCAGATCGTGCATGATGTGGCGATCCAGAACCTGCCGGTGCGGTTCGCCATCGACCGGGCGGGACTGGTCGGGCAGGACGGGGCGACGCACGCGGGGGCGTTCGACATCGGTTTCCTGACGGCGCTGCCCAACATGGTTGTCATGGCGGCAGGCGACGAGGCGGACCTGATGCACATGGTCCGCACGGCCGCACAACACGACGCCGGACCGATCGCGTTCCGCTATCCCCGCGGGGCGGGCGACGGCATGACCTTGCCCGAGAGGGGCAAGGTGCTGGAAATCGGGCGCGGCCGGGTGCTGGTCGAAGGGTCGGACGTGGCGATCCTGTCGTTTGGCGCGCATCTGGGCGAATGCCGCAAGGCCTGCGCGATGATGACGGCGCGGGGGGTGACACCGACGCTGGCCGATGCGCGGTTCGCAAAGCCGCTGGACCGCGACCTGATCCGGCAGTTGCTGCGTCACCACAAGGCGCTGATCACCGTTGAACAGGGGTCGCGTGGCGGGTTCGGGGCGATGGTCCTGCACGATCTGGCCAACGACGGTCTG
>JBBREW010000062.1:0-10075 GCA_038225335.1 Rhodobacterales bacterium | reverse complement strand
CATTGCAGAAAGAACGGTTCAGACGGTTGTAAACCGCAACACCGGATCGCCCTCGACCAGAATGGTGAGGGGCGTGGCGGTTGCAGCCACCGGGGCGGGCGGCATGACAAGGCTTGACGTGTCGTCCCAGACGGTCATGCGTGCGCGGCCTGATTGTTTCGCATGATACAGTGCATCATCAGCCCGTCGCATCACCTGTTCCAATCCTTCACCGCCCGTCGTGCGGGTGGCGCCCGCGGACAAGGTCACGGACAGATCCTTTTCCGTGACGTCTGACCGGACAGGGATGGCTGCACAGATCTGTTGCCCCAGCGTGCCAACCACGGCCGGATCACGGCGGACGTAGATCCCGAATTCTTCGCCGCCAATGCGGGCCAGCAGGTCCTGCGAGGTTGTGACATCCCGCAGGCGGTCTGCCACCGCCTGCAGACACAGATCACCGACCGCATGGCCAAAGGTATCGTTGACCTGCTTGAAATGATCGGCATCAACGATCAGCAGATGTCCCGGCAGGTTCTGGGCCAGACGGTCCTGCATCTGCGCCACAAAGGCCCGGCGGTTTGGCAGTCCGGTCAAAACGTCGGTGGTGGCCATGGCCAGCAGTTGCCGGTGCAGACGATAGGACCGCCCGACCGCATAAAGGGTCAGCGCGACAAAGGGCGCGCCCGACAGGACCGTCAAAATGAACCGTGTGCCATGCGTAATGTTAAACTTGCCCGTCAGCATCCATTCGAAACACAGGGACACCGCATGGATTGCCACCATGAAACCCGCAAATTTGAACACCGCATCGACCGGACCCTTTGGCGCGGTGGCACGGATCAGGCGGGTGGCGATCAATTTACTGTTCTGGAACATCACGTAACGGTGCCTCTTTAATAGTTAAGAATTGATAAAGATCATCAGGCGACCCGGTCCATGACGGACCGCGACCAGACGACGAGCCTTGCCCGTCCGCCTGCCTTTGCCGCGTAAAGCGCCTCGTCTGCGCGGCTCAGCGCGGCCTCTATCAGTTCGTGCGGATTGGTTTCCGCAGCCCCCACGGAAAGGGTCAACCGCAAGGGGCGCGGTTCTTCCGGCAGGTTGACAAGAATGGCCCCGCACAGCCGACCGCCGACGGTGTGGATTTCTTCCATGGTAGAGTAGGGCATGAAGGCACCGAATTCTTCGCCGCCGATGCGGCCCACAAGGTCGTGGGGGCGGCGCACATCGTTCAGGCGCTTTGCAATGGCCTGCAGGCAACGGTCACCGACCGCATGACCATAGGTGTCATTGATCCGCTTGAAATGGTCTGCGTCGATGATCAGGACAAATCCCGGCTGCCCTTTTGTTTGCGCGCGTCCAGCCTGTGCGACAAACGCCCGGCGATTGGGAAGTCCGGTCAAGACATCGGTCATGGCCAGTTCGGCCAGTTGCGTCTGTATCCTGTCCATATAGGTCACAAGCGCAAAGGCCAGTATCGTGAACGGCAGTTGCACCAGCGATGCGATAGCGACGGTGGCGGGCAGGGTCTGCCATTCCGCCCCCAAAGCCAACCGCGATACCAGTGTCAGAAGCGTTGTGAAGACGACCAGAACAGCCAGTGGTTTGACGACGTAATCGCGTCGTTTCTGCAGCGCCAGCACACGCATGATCGTCTGAAAGAGAAAATGGCTCATCATGGCAGCAGGTTTGCGCCAAAGCGGTTGTCCAACCCTTAACGGCGCCGGGAATGATACTGCAATTTTGATCTTATTGCGGTTGCAGGATCATCGTCCCGAGTGCGGCCGCCCGTGCCAGATCCGGGTCCAGCGACATGGGAATATACTCGCCCCGGCGCCACAACTCTCCCAGATTGTCGTAATAGCGCGACAGAAAATGGCCCGATTGCCCGGTCGCCGTGATGAACACAGAACTGTCAGGGTCCGCGAAGTCGTAAACCCCGCGATAGCCCGCCGCATGGACGTTGTGATAGGGGTCCGGCCCGGTCCCGCTGGTCCGGCCCCGCATCAAGGTATTGTCGCCGCCGCTGGTGGATTGCCGGATGTTCACGAACCATTGCAGAATGGGCACCGCGCCAAGGGTCGGATGGTCGTGGGCCGCCTGATGCGCGTCGCCCCAGCGCAGGGTTTCCAGATTGTTGCCCCAGCGTTCGGTGATCTGCGTCAAGGCATCGTCCAGCGCCTGACGGGCGATGTCGGTGCAGGTCTCTATCGGGGCGGACTGGATCACGTCGCACCACACACCGGCCCCGTTCACGTCCCGAAACACCCTTTCGATGAACACCGGGTCCGCATGGGTAAAGGATGCGGCCAAGGGGCCCAGATCATCCCGGATCAACCGGTCGTTCAGCGCCCGCAGCCATGCGGCATAGATCAGGGGTTCGGGCAGATGCTCGTTCATCTCTCCGTTCCAGTTGGCAAGCAGGGTCAGGGCAATCTGGCGCCTGCGTTCCGGCGTGCCGTCGGCAGCCGCGTCGCCGGTGAACCACAGGTCAGCGCCCATCAGGGGCAACAGCGCGCGCGCCGTGAAACTGACCGTGTCCAGCTGCGCTTCGATGAAACTGTCGCGGGTATGCACCTCGCGGCTTTGCATCAGGCCGCGCCAGCGATTGATCCTCTGCGTGTCGCCCCAATTGAAAGAGACGTGGTCCGGAAAGGGGCGGTCCACCGTCTTGTTGTTGGTATTCCCGACAATGCCGCCCTCTGGCGCGATGAAGGTCGGATTGTCCGCATAAGGCATCACGCCCTGCCAGCGGTTTTCGGTAATATAGCCGTAACTTGGCATCCGTCCCTGACTTTGATGCGCGGGATCGCGGCGCGGGATGGCCCCGATGGTTTTCAGGGCCACATCGGTCCGGTCGGCCAGTGTAAGGTTCTGTGCCGGGGCGATATAGGTTTCAGCCGCGGCAATCGCATCCTCGACCGTCCGGGTGGTCATCATCGCCCGGGCCGCCGACAAGGACGGATCGGCCGGTGACAGGGCGGTCCACGCAAGGCTGGTGACATGACCGGGCGGTGTCACGGTGCCCAGATCAAAGATATCACCGGGCAGGACCGGGCCATTGTCGGTCCAGCGCAGCTTCAGCGTGATGGCCGGGCTGTCCTTGATCGTGATGATGCTGTCGCGGCTGACAAAGGGTTTCCAGCCATCCGGTGTGCGGTATTCTTCGGGGTTGTCGGGGTTCAGCTGTTCGATATGCAGGTCTTGGTCGTCCACATAGGCGGTGGTGATGCCCCAGCCCAGATCGGCGCTGCGACCGGACAGGATCACGGGCAGGCCGGGGATCGTGCCACCGATCAGATCGCCGTCCGCCAGTTGCAGCCGCGCAAGATACCAGACCGTCGGTGCTGTCAGTCCCAGATGCGGGTCGCTGGCAAGCAGGGTTGATCCCGTGGCCGACCGGGTCATGCCGGCGGCCCATGCGTTCGACGCACCCGCCAGACCGCGCGGCATCAAGGGGGACAGCGGGTCGCGCGGGCCTGCCGTGCCTTGGGCATATTGCGGCACATTGTCGATCAGGGCGGCGTATTCCGGGAGGGCTGCAAAGCCGGTCGACGGATCATCGGGCATGATGTCCGCCAGCCGGTCCGGCGACACCATCAGCGACGTGCGGGCGCGCAGCACCTCGTCATTGGCCTGACCGGACAGTTGCAGCGCCAGCAGTTTCAGCACCGCGATGCTGTCGGCAGGCTGCCAGGGGGCCACGGCGTGATTGAAGACCCACATCTCCGGCGCACCGCGACCGCGTGCACCGCTGTTGATTTCCGCAAGCCAGGCATTCACGCCATCGGCATACGCGATCAGCGCCGCGGTTGTGGGCGCATCCTGTGCCGCCACTGACGACACGGCCAGACCATACAGATCAAGCCGCCGCATCAGGTTGTCGGTGCGCACCGTACGCTGTCCGAACAGTTCCGACAGCCGCCCCTGTGCTGTGCGGCGCAGCAGGGTCATCTGCCACAACCGGTCCTGAGCATGCACATAGCCAAGCGCGTGATAGACGTCCGCATCGGATTGGCCAAAGATATGCGGCACGTTCGCATTGTCGCGCACGATTTCCACCGGGGCGGTCAGACCCGCAACCCGGTAGGTGCCGTTATAGTCGGGCAGGGACCGGGATGCGAAATACCACACCAATGTCATCACGGCGACGCAAAGCACGACAACGAGCGTGGTCAGCCGCAGCAACCATTTGAAGATCAACGCCATGCCGTTCCCTCTTGTTCGAGGGTTCTTCTAAACCGCCACGACACCCGCCGCCACAGGGCTTTTCAGTGACCTCAGGCGAAGTTGACCCAAAGTGCGCCAAGCCCGACCAGAATTTCGACGCCGAAAAACGTCCACTTCTTGCGGCTGGTGCCGTCCAGCGCCAGCGATGTGGCGCGCCCTACGGCAGCGCCTGTCCACGCACAGCCAATCATGCCGTAAGCGACCGGCCCGCCGATGATCAGCGCCCCAACCCCCAGCCCCACGAACAACGCCCCCGACGCGGCACGGATTTCGCTGGGCCCCATGTTGCCGGGCCCTTTCTGTAGATCGAGGGTGTCCATCGTATAGGCGGGGGCCAGCCAGCCCACGACGCCCAGCCCGATGCTGGCAAGTGCAAAAAGTATGTTCAGGATATCCATGGGTGTCCGCCTTTGATTGACCGTTGTGCAAAGTTAGCAGCCCTTTGTCGCGTGACCAGTGCTGCCGGCGACGATACACGCCGCCATGCTGCAGAAGGGCTTGGCAAACCTGCGAAATTCATGCGACGCTCAGGCATGACGCACAAGGGAGATGTGGTGCGGCAACGCGAGGTCAATGTCCCCTATCGGTCACCGCCCGCGCCTGCGCGCTGTTGGTCCGTTTGATCATGACCCCGTCGTCTGCGCCTGCCAGAAAGGACAGATTACCGTGATTGACCGCGCCTATTGCCGCACCATGGCACGCTATAATGCGTGGCAGAACAAGATGTTGTGGGATGTTCTTCAGACAATGGACGAAGAGGCGCTGCGCCATGATGCGGGTCTGCCACAGGGCAGCGTGGTGAAAACCCTCAACCATCTGCTGTGGCTGGACCAGATGTGGCTGTCGCGTCTGTTCCATGTGGCCCCCCCGAAAGCCGCGGCCAAGGATGCAGCCGATCTGACACCCACGCTTGCCGCATGGTGGGCGGAACGGTTCCGCACCGATGGCGGGCTGCGGATGTGGGCTGACACGCTGGCCAGCGTCGATCTGACGGGTCAGATCGCCTTCTGGTCGCTGACGACGCAAGGTGATGTCATTGTCAGCCGGTCGGTCTGTGCCATGCACATGTTCACCCAGCAAACCGAAGTCCGCGCGCGGGTCAGGCAGGTTCTGGCCAGCATGGGCACGACCCTGCCGCCCGCACCCTTGTTCATGATGCCAACCGATTGACGATTGCGGCGGCGGCGGCAAGGTCCACCGCACGGCCCCAGGAAAGTGTAAGATATGTTCAATGCTCTTGTTGTGACCAAGGATGCGGACGGCGCGACCACGGCCAGTGTCCAGCAGATCGACACCGACCGTCTGCCCGCAGGCAATGTGACGGTGGCCGTCGAATATTCGTCGCTGAATTACAAGGATGGCCTGTGCCTTGGGGCGGGGGGCGGTCTGGTGCGCCATTATCCCCATGTGCCGGGTATTGATTTCGCAGGCACGGTCACCGCGTCCGACGATCCCCGTTACGGACCCGGCGATGCGGTCGTGCTGACCGGTTGGCGGGTGGGAGAAGCGCATTGGGGCGGCTATGCCCAGATGGCGCGGGTGAATGGTGACTGGCTGGTGCCTTTGCCCGACGGTCTGACGGCCCGTCAGGCCATGGCCATCGGCACCGCAGGTCTGACCGCCATGCTGGCCGTCATGGCGCTGGAGGATCACGGCATCAAGGACGGCCCCGTGCTGGTCACCGGTGCATCGGGCGGCGTGGGATCGGTGGCGACCGCCATCCTGTCGCACTTGGGTCATCCGGTCACTGCTGTCACCGGCAGACCCGAAGGGGCCGCTTATCTGCGCGATTTGGGTGCCACAGAGATCATCCCCCGCAGCGATCTGTCAGAGGCGATCAAGAAGCCGCTGGAGGCAGAGCGTTGGGGTGGGTGTATCGACGCGGTCGGCGGCACGATGCTGGCCCGTGTGCTGGGCCAGATGCAATACGGTGCATCCGTGGCTGCTGTCGGTCTGGCTGGCGGTGCGGCTTTGCCCGCGACCGTCGTGCCATTCCTGTTGCGCGGCGTGAACCTGCTGGGTATCGATTCCGTTATGCAGCCTTTTGCGCGGCGCGAGCAGGCCTGGGCGCGCATCGCCCGCGATCTGCCTTTTGACCGGCTTGACGCCATGGTCGAAGTGGCGTCGCTGTCCGACCTGCCACGGCTGGGTGCGGAGATCCTGCAAGGCCGCGTGCGGGGCCGTGTCATCGTCGATGTGAACGCCTGAGCGCGGCGCGACGGTCCGGATTGCCTGCCACAGTGCGGATTCCATGGATCGGCAAAACGTTGCCGATGCGGCATCGCGCCCTACGTCGGGGGGTCAACACAACACATACCTTGCCGGAGACTATAACGCATGACCATCAAACCGCCGTTGCGGACACTTGATATCGAAACGGCCGACTCCGGTTTTTACGAAGGCTTCAATCGTTACGTCACACTCGGGGCCAAGATTTCCATCGGTCTGCTGATCGTCTGGGCGGTGTTCTGGGCGGAAAGTGCGGGCAGCACGTTGTCCGCGATCCGGTCAACGATCGATGCCAATACCGGGCCATGGTATATGGCAATCGTCGCCTTCTTTATCGTGACCTGTTTCGCCATCGCCCTTTATCCACCCACGGGGCGTATTCTGCTGGGTCAGCCCGGCGACACACCGGAATTCGGACGTTTTTCCTGGCTGTCGATGATGTTCGGCGCGGGGATCGGCATCGGGATGCTGACCTATGCGACGGGCGAACCGATCTATCATTTTGTCGTCAACCCAGAGGTCATGCAAGGCGAGGCCGGATCACAAAGCGCCGACAACGTGCGCAACGCGTTCCGCTGGTCCTTTCTGCACTGGGGTCTGTCTGCCTGGGCCTGCTATGCCATTGTGGGCCTGTCGCTGGCGTTCTTTGCCTTTGCACGCGGGTTGCCGTTGACGATCCGGTCGGGGCTGACACCGCTGTTCGGTGCCCGTCTGGAAGGTCCGCTGGGTCATGTGATCGACATCGTGTCGGTTGTGGCGACCATTCTGGGTGTCGCGGTCACCATCGGTTACGGGGTGGCGCAGTTTGCCTCTGGCGTCTTTGCCATATCGGGGGCGGACTGGCTGATGGGCAGTAACGGTGCGCCGACTGTCGTGGCCATGCTGGCGGCACTTGTCATTGTCATGGGGTTGTCCATCGTATCGGCGTTGTCCGGTGTCGGTCGCGGGATCAAGTGGTTGTCGAACCTGAACATGGGGCTGTCGTTTTTCATCCTCGCGTTCTTTCTGATCTTCGGATCGACCGTCTTTGCCTTGCGGGCGCTGTTTGTGGGCATCTGGGACTATCTGATCGCCTTGCCGTGGATGTCCGTCCATCTGTTCCGCCCCGATGGCACGGGCGGTGATACGGTCGCCAACCAGATGTCAGGCTGGCAGGGTGACTGGACCATCTTCTACTGGGCGTGGTGGATCGCCTTCGCCCCTTTTGTCGGCTTGTTTCTGGCGCGCATTTCGCGTGGGCGGACGGTGCGTGAATTCGTGCTGGGTGCGATGATCGCCCCCGCTGCCATGTGCTGCGTCTGGTTCGCATTCGTCGGCGGCACCGCCATCGACCTCACCTTGAACGGCGGGGCGGGCGACCGCATCACCGGGGCGGGTCTGTCGAGCCAGCTGTTCGTCATGATCGACGTGATGCTGTCGCCCGCACTGGCCAATATCATGAGCGGTGTGATCGTCGTGTTGTTGCTGACCTATCTGATCACCTCTGCCGACAGTGCGATCCTGATCATCAACACCATCGCAGCTGCCGGCGATGAAAGCGACAAGGGCCGCGCGCATATCATCGTCTGGGGTCTGATCCTGTCGACGGTGATCGGTGCCCTGCTGGTGGCGGGGGGGCTGGATGCGATCAACACGGCCATGATCATCGGCGCGCTGCCGTTCAGCCTTGTGATGGTGCTGATTGCGGTGTCTTTGATCAAGGCGCTGTACCGGGACGGGCAGCGCCGTGCGGCGGATATTGTGGACGCCGTTCCCGCCGCCGAATGACAGCCATTACTCACGTGCCGTGACGCACAACAAATGGGGGCCGCAGCATCAGCGGCCCCTGTTGCGCGTTGAACCGATATCAAACACCGTCAGGGTCGCCGCCATGTCAGACACAACACCCATCATCCTGTGGTTCCGGCGCGACCTGCGGCTGGGCGATCATCCTGCGTTGACCGCAGCAGTGGCCACGGGCCGCCCCGTCATCCCGGTGTTCATCCACGACGACGTGGTGACCGCCCAAGGGGCCGCACCCCGGTTCAGGCTGGGCCTGTCGGTCGCAGCCTTGCAGGCCACCCTGGCCGACAAGGGATCACGCCTGATCCTGCGCCGTGGCACGGCGCTGGACGTGCTGCGCGATCTGATCCGCGACACCGGGGCAGGGGCTGTCTATTGGTCCCGTCTTTATGACCCCGATGCCAAGGCCCGCGACACCGCGGTCAAGGCCAAGTTGAAGGATGAGGGCGTCGACGCACAGAGTTTCGCGGGGCATCTTTTGTTCGAACCCTGGACTGTGGAAACGCAGACCGGCGGGTTCTACAAGGTCTTTACCCCGATGTGGAAGGCTGTCCGCAGCCGCGATCTGGCGGCTGTGCGTCCGGCCCCCGCGACCATCCCCGCGCCGCAGGACTGGCCAGCCAGCGATGTGCTGGACGACTGGCAAATGGGGGCGGCGATGCAACGCGGCCTTGACGTCGTCGCGCCCCATTGCACGGTGGGAGAGGTCGCCGCCAGTCACCGCCTTGGCGCGTTCATCGCCGACCGGGTCGGCAATTATGCCGCTGCCCGCGACATCCCCGGCGTTGACGGCACATCGGGCCTGTCTGAAAACCTGACCTACGGCGAAATCAGTCCCTTGGCGTGCTGGCACGCGGGCTGGCGTGCCTTGCACGACGGCAAACAGGATGCGGAAGTGTTTTTGAAAGAGCTGGTCTGGCGTGAATTTGCCTATCATCTGATCCATCACACCCCGCAGATCACGACCCGCAACTGGCGTCCCGAATGGGATGATTTCCCGTGGAACACCGACGCGCGACTGGCGCGGGTCAAGGCATGGCAACAAGGGCGGACGGGGATACGTTTCGTCGATGCGGCCATGCGCGAATTGCAGGTCACGGGGCGGATGCACAACCGCGGCCGCATGATCGTCGCAAGCTATCTGACCAAGCATCTGATGTGCCACTGGAAGATCGGTCTGGACTGGTTCGCGGACCAGCTGATCGACTGGGACCCCGCGTCGAACGCAATGGGCTGGCAGTGGTCGGCGGGATCAGGGCCAGACGCCACGCCTTATTTCCGCGTGTTCAATCCGGTGACGCAACTGGACAAGTTCGACCGCGACGGCACCTATGCAAAGATGTGGCTGGCAGAGGATTACAGCCAGCCCAGCGCCACAGCCCTGTCATTCTATGATGCGATCCCATTGCGCTGGGGCATGGCGCCGACCGATACCTATCCCGATCCGGTCGTGACGGCAGAGGACGGCCGCAAGGCCGCCCTTGATGCCTATCAGAACCGCGACGCCTAAGCCGCCAGTCGCGCCTGACGGAAAGAGATCAGCCGCGATGCGTCTGCATCCCACAGATCAAGCGAGGCGCAATTCAGGCTTTGCCGCAGGGTCAGGCGACTGACCTCGACCAGTTCCTCATGGTCGCGCAGCACGTCGGGCAGGCGATAGAACGGGATGCGGCTGTACAGGTGATGCACGTGATGGATGCCGATATTGGCCGTCATCCACGCCAGCACCGGCGGCAGATCGTAATGCGAACTGCCGTGCAACGCCGCCTCGTGCAGTTGCCAGTCGGCATCACGTTCCCAATGGGTCGTTTCAAACTGGTGCTGCACGTAGAACAACCAGACACCGGCAGAT
>JBBREW010000061.1:0-10109 GCA_038225335.1 Rhodobacterales bacterium | reverse complement strand
GACCTTGCGCCACAGGGTCGTGCGGCGGCAGTCTTCTTCATAGGCGCGTTCGCTGTCCCATGTGGCGGGATCGTAAGGCACCCCAAGGCACAGCAGCTTTGCCGTCTGCTGCGTGATGGTTGACCCGCCGTTGCCGGACAGGGGACCGCGACCCTCGCTCAGGTTGATCCGCACGGCACTGGCCACACCGCGCGGGCTGATGCCGAAATGGCTGTAAAAACGCCGGTCTTCTGTGGCAACAACCGCATTGTGCAAGGCGGGGGACACCTGTGCGGCCGTGATCATCCCGCCGAACTGGTCCCCACGCCATGCGAAAATCGCACCGTCCCGGTCCAGCAAGGTGACCGATCCCCGGGTGCGCCCGTCCACCAGCGACTCGATCGCGGGCATCTGGGCTGCGAAATAAAACGCACCCCCCGCGATCAGCACCATGACGGCCAGCGACAGCCGCCACGTCAGCCGAAAGATCAGCCGGATGGCAAAGGTGAACGGCAGCAACAGCCAGCCGATGACCCCCCGCTTGCGCGGTGGCCGCGGCGTGCGCCCGGGTTTTGGGGGTTGCGGCTTTGGTTTCGCGGGGCCTGCGCCGAAACGGCGTTCTGCGACCAGCGGTTTGCCTGTGTTGTTCTTCTGTGCCATCGCGCTGCCCGGTCCGTCTCTTATAGCGGTTTCTGTGACCATACCCTGACCGGCCAAGATTGTCTTGCGCCCATGACTTGCCAGAGTTTGGTTTTTTTAAAGCCTATTTTTTAATCAAAGATACCGAATTGTGCAAAAATTGTGCGACATTTGTCGATTCAAGAGGCCGGAACTGCGCTGGAGTGCTTGTGCGGCAGGCAAACTGCCGCCTTTTTGTCAGGCATCCGCACCGCAGGGTCCGCCTCTGCCACAGGGAACGAGGGAATGAACACGTGAAAATGATTATTGCGACGATCAAGCCGTTCAAGCTGGAGGAGGTCCGCGAAGCACTGACCGCCATCGGCGTGCGGGGCATGATGGTATCCGAGATCAAGGGCTTTGGGGCGCAGTCGGGGCATACCGAAATCTATCGCGGCGCTGAATACGCCGTGAACTTCGTGCCAAAGGTCAAGCTGGAGATCGTGGTCCCTGCCGCCATGGCCGAACAGGTCGTCCGCACCATCGCAACCACCGCCAAGACCGACAAGATCGGCGACGGCAAGATCTTCACCCTCGACGTGGAAGGCGCGCTGCGCGTCCGCACCGGCGAGCTGAACGACGACGCGCTGTAACGGTCGCGAAAGAGGGACAAAGGAATGTTGAACAAGATGAACATCAAAACACTTTTGCCGGTCACGGCGGCGCTGATCGCGCTGCCGGTCTTCGGCTTTGCGCAGGACGTGGCGCCCGCCGACGCCGAAGTTGTGGTTGACGCGGTCGAGGCCGCAGCCCCGACCTTTGACGAAATCGGCCCCTATATCATGACCACGATGCTGTTCCTGATCGGCGGCTTTCTGGTCATGTGGATGGCCGCAGGCTTTGCCATGCTCGAAGCGGGTCTGGTCCGGTCCAAGAACGTCACGACCCAGTTGACCAAGAACATCGCATTGTTTGCCATCGCGGGCATCATGTACTGGCTGATTGGCTACGGCCTGATGTATCCGGGCGATGGCTGGACCATCACCGGCTATGTTGGCGCAATCTTCTCGCCTGCGGTGCTGGAACCCGTCGGTCTGGCGGCGGGCGATGCGGCGCTGGATTATGCCTCTACCGCTTCCGACTTCTTCTTTCAGCTGATGTTCTGCGCCACCACCGCGTCGATCGTGTCCGGCACCCTTGCCGAACGGATCAAGCTGTGGCCCTTCCTGATCTTCACCGTGGTCCTGACCGGCGTTCTTTACCCGATCGAGGCATCCTGGCAGTGGGGCGGCGGCTGGTTGTCCGAAGCAGGCTTCTACGATTTCGCAGGCTCGACCCTCGTGCATGCTGCAGGCGGTTTCGCGGCCCTTGCCGGTGCGCTGGTGCTGGGTCCGCGGATCGGTCGCTACAAGGACGGCAAAGCGTTCCCGATGCCCGGTTCCAATCTGGCGCTGGCGACACTGGGCACGTTCATCCTGTGGCTGGGCTGGTTCGGCTTTAACGGCGGCAGCCAACTGGCGGCTGGCACCGTGGGCGACATCACCGACGTGGGCCGCATCTTTGCGAACACCAACATGGCGGCCTCTGCCGGTGCGGTGACGACACTGATCCTGACACAGCTGATGTATGGCCGCGTCGATCTGACGATGGTGCTGAACGGTGCGCTGGCTGGCCTTGTTTCGATCACCGCAGGTCCGCTTGACCCCTCGCTGTTCGGCGCGTTGCTGATCGGTGCTGTCGGTGGCGGGATCGTCGTCGTGGTCGTGCCGCTGCTTGACAAGCTCAAGATCGACGACGTGGTTGGTGCGATCCCGGTTCACCTCTGTGCCGGGTTCTGGGGCACCATGATCGTGCCATGGAACAGCGCCGATACGTCCTATGTGACGCAGTTCATCGGTTTTGCAGCCATCGGTCTGTTCATGTTCGTCGCATCACTGGTTGTCTGGTTGATCCTGAAAGCGGTCATGGGCATCCGCGTCACGCCAGAGGCTGAAATCACCGGCCTTGATGTGTCCGAAATGGGCATGGAAGCCTACCCCGAGTTTGCGAAAGGCTGACCCCTCCCAGACGCCTTTCCATCGCGGCCCGGACAGCAATGTCCGGGCCGTTTCTGTCTGTGCCACCGGGTCATCCCGCCTTGCACTTTTGCGCTGCCTTTGTTGCAAGGCTGGTCTATTCTGCATCTGGCAAACGCCCGCCCGCTGCTGCACCTTCGGGGAAGATCATGAAAGGTCCGCCATGAAACTGATCGTCGCTGTCATCAAACCCTTCAAGATCGACGAGGTCCGCGAGGCCCTGATCACCGCAGGTGTGCGCGGCATGATGGTGTCAGAGGTGAAGGGCTTCGGCACCCAGTCCGGCCATACCGAAGTTTACCGCGGCGCCGAATATGTGGTGCAGTTCGTCCCCAAACTGCGGCTGGAAATCGTGGTGCCCGACGATCTGGCCGATACCGTCGTGCGCACCATCGCGCGCACCGCCCGCACGGAAAAGATCGGCGATGGCAAGATTTTCATTCTGGATGTCGAAGGCGTCATGCGCATCCGCACCGGAGAGACGGATGAAAACGCCATCTGATGACGTAACGCTCATGGTCCGGTCACGGCGCGGGCGGACGTCCGGATCAGCGTCAGGATAGCCTTCGGCGAGAGTATTTTGAAAAAAGCGAGTGATACGGGATGCGCATAGCAGTGACGCGGGATGTCTTTGCGCTGGCACAGGCGTTTACCATTTCGCGCGGGTCGCGGACAGCGGCAGAGGTGCTGACCGTCACGGTCACCGACGGCATGATGACGGGGCGGGGCGAATGTGTGCCCTATGCGCGCTATGGTGAAACGCCGGACAGCGTGGCGGCACAGATCGCGGCCTTGCCGGGCGATCTGACGCAGGACAGTCTGCAACGCCTGCTGCCCGCCGGGGCGGCGCGCAATGCGGTCGATTGTGCCCTGTGGGATCTGGCGGCCAAGCGGGCGGGCCTGCGGGTCTGGGACCTGCTGGGCTTGCCTGCCCCGCAGCCGCAGATCACTGCCTATACCCTGTCGCTGGACACCCCCGACGCCATGCAGCGGCAGGCCGCCCTGCACGCGTCGCGGCCCTTGCTGAAGATCAAGCTGGGAACGCCCGACGACATGCCCCGGCTGGAGGCAGTGCGGCGCGGT
Organism: Rhodobacterales bacterium; assembly: GCA_038225335.1. GTDB lineage: Bacteria > Pseudomonadota > Alphaproteobacteria > Rhodobacterales > Rhodobacteraceae > Loktanella. The sequence continues at coordinate 6,354 of JBBREW010000061.1, read as the reverse complement.
GCGCCTGAGGCCCGGATCATCGTCGATGCCAACGAAGGCTGGACGCCCGGTCTTTATGCGGAGCTGGCCCCCCATTTGATCCGGCTGGGGGTCGCCATGGTGGAACAGCCCTTGCCCGCCGGGCAGGATGACGCGCTGGCCGGGATGGCCCGGCCGCTGCCGGTCTGCGCGGACGAATCCTGCCATGACCGCGCATCGCTGGCCGGATTGCGCGGCAAATACGACATGGTCAACATCAAGCTGGACAAGACCGGCGGCCTGACAGAGGCGCTGGCCCTGCGGACACAGGCCCGCGCCGCAGGGTTCGGGATCATGGTCGGCTGCATGGTCGGATCGTCGCTTGCCATGGCCCCCGCCACCCTGCTGGCGCAGGATGTGGCCTTTACGGACCTTGACGGGCCGCTTCTTCTGGCGCACGACCGCGCAGAACCTTTGCTTTATGACACCGCTGGCGTGCATCCGCCCAGCGCCGCACTCTGGGGATGACCGACATGCGCACAGTTTACCTGAACGGCGACTACCTGCCCGAAGATCAGGCCAAGGTCTCGATCTTTGACCGTGGGTTTCTGATGGCGGACGGCGTGTACGAGGTGACGAGCGTGCTGGGTGGCAAGCTGATTGATTTCGACGGTCACGCCGCCCGGCTGGAACGGTCGCTGGACGCGCTGGACATGGCCGTGCCGATCAGCCGCGATGATCTGCTGGACGTGCATCGCACACTGGTCACGGCGAACGACATCACCGACGGCATGGTGTATCTGCAGATCACCCGCGGTGCCCCCGGCGACCGGGATTTCGTCTATCCACCGAAAGACACGCCCGCAACCATCGTGCTGTTCACCCAGGACAAGCCCGGCATGGCCGACAGCCCTGTGGCGCAGCAGGGGCTGCGGGTCATTTCGATCCCCGATCAACGCTGGGGTCGCCGCGACATCAAGACGGTGCAACTGCTTTATCCCAGCATGGGCAAGATGATGGCCAAGGCCGCAGGCGTGGATGACGCATGGATGGTCGAGGATGACACCGTCACCGAAGGCACGTCCAACAACGCCTATATCGTCAAGGGCAATACCATCATCACCCGCCAGCTTGATCATGACATCCTGCACGGGATCACCCGCGCCGCCGTCCTGCGGTTCGCCGCAGAGGCGCAGATGCAGGTCGAGGAACGCCCCTTTACCATCGCCGACGTGCAGGACGCAGACGAGGCGTTCATCACCTCTGCCAGCATGTTCGTCATGCCGGTTGTCGAAATGGACGGTGTGGCGATCGGCACCGGCGCGCCCGGCAAGGTCGCCATCCGCCTGCGCGAAATCTATCTGGACGAAAGCCGCAAGACAGCGATCTGACGCAGCCGCCGGGTTCTAATCCGCCGGTTTTGCCGGGGGGTGGGTTTCGTCCGGTGCGGGTGTCAGGCCATAAGGTGCCGCGATCCGCCAGACATGGCCCGGCACCATGTTCTTCATCTTGGCGGGGTGTTCGCGACGCAAGTGCAGGATCGATTCTGCGGCCTTCATCTCGACCCGCGCGCGAGCGAATTCCAGCCCCTTGGGCCCCAGTCGCGGCATCAGCCACCCCATGATCGGGCGCAGCCAGTCGGGCATGCGGCGCAACGGCAACCCGCCTGCGGCGCGGGCTGTATTGGCGATGAACCCCTTGACCGCGCCGGCGCGTTTGCCGTGCGACTCCGGTGCGGCCAGGGTGACCCGGTTGCCAAGGGCTGCCAGCATGTCAGCGCCCCGGTCATTGCGCACGATCAGCCATTGATCGCCCATGCCCGCCATATACCCTACGGTAATATCCGCCAGACGGTTGGTGTAATCCACACAGGTCCGGCAGGTCAGCGGAAAGAAATCACCCGGCAGATCGGACAGTGGCAGTTGCAGAAACGGGATCAGCCGTCGCGTGCCGTCGGTGAACCGCAGTTCCACGTGATAATCCGCGCGGAACTCCAGATAGGTGACGGTGTCGGGGGCATCGGTCAGCCGCGCCAGAAACCCGTGGAAATTGGCGGTGGTTGTGTTGTCCGAACAAGGTGTGCCAATCACATAGATCCTTTCGAACCCCAGTTCTGCCTCCAGCGCGCGCAGGGCATAGATCTGGCAGGGGATGCCGATGACGGCGATGCGCCGGTGCCCCGCCGCCGCCGCGGGTTCCAGCATGGCCAGCAAGGGGGCGTATCCCATCCGCATGCCGCGGGCATGGTGCATCTGGTCGGCCCGCGTCAGGATGGCGGGGCGCGGCGCCCAGCGGTCGTCCGCATCACCGACCATCGCCAGCACCGCATCCACCGTCCCGCTGTCCAGCAGATCCGCGGCCAGCCCGGTGGTGATCCCCGTCCATTGCGCGCCGACAGCGGGCGTGGTCATGCGCGCGCGGTACATCGCCTGCATGACGCCAAAGAACCCTTCGTCGCCTTCTGTGCCGGCGGCGCGGCCATGCACGGTGGCCTCCAGCCCGGGGTAATCGGGCTTGATGAACTGGCAAGCGCGGCCGCAGGCAGCCGGATCGGACATCCGGCTGACACCGCAATCGGTGCAAAGCGTGCGGGGTGCAGCGGCACCAAAAAGCGGCAGGGTCGGGGCATCGGTCATGGCGCGACCTTAACCATGGGCGCCGCACTGTCCAGCAGCAGACGGCCTTTGCCCCCGCCACCCTGCCGCCATTACCCTGCCCCCATCACCCTATCGCCGCGACCACGATGCCGCAGACCGCGCGCCTCCCTTCTTCTCGTTGCAAATATCCCGGGGTCCGGGGCAGCGCCCCGGTTCTGCCCTCTGGTGTCCGGTGCCACAGCCGCACCCTTGCGCTTCAACCATAGCCTGTGTCAGTTAGCCGCTGACGACCGGGGCAGGGGAGGGCCGCGACATGACCAAAGGCTTGATGGCCCTCGCGCTGGCCTATGCTTTGTCGCAGTTCTACCGCGCGTTCCTGCCGGTGCTGTCGCCCGTTCTGCTGACCGACATCGGGGCCACGCCACAGGATCTGGCGACCGCCTCCGGCATCTGGTTTCTGGTGTTTGCGGCGATGCAAATTCCCGTGGGCGCCGGTCTTGATCGCTATGGACCGCGCTGGACGACGGCGGTGATGTTCGGGCTGGGCGGCGCTGGCGGGGCGCTTGCCTTCGGGCTGGCGCAGACGCCCCTGCACCTGCATTTCGCCATGGCGCTTCTGGGGGTCGGCTGTGCGCCGGTGCTGATGGCCTGCTATTTCATCTTTGCCCGCCAGTTTTCGGCCGCGATCTTTGCCACGCTGGCCACCGCGATGATCGGTCTGGGGTCGATCGGCAACCTTGCCGGGTCAGCCCCTTTGGCCTGGGCCATCAATGCCTGGGGCTGGCGTCCGACGCTGTTGCTGCTGGCCGCCGTGTCGCTGCTGATCGCGGCGGGGATCGCGGCCCTTGTGCGCGACCCCGCACGGGTGACCACGACCCAGACGGGGTCGGTGATCGACCTTTTGCGGATGCCCGCGCTTTGGCCGATCTTTGCGGTCATGTTCGTCAGCTATGCCCCTGCGGCGGGCGTGCGCGGCCTTTGGGCCGGTCCCTATGTGGCAGAGGTGTTTTCGGCCGATACCCTGACCATCGGGCGGGTGACGCTGGTGATGGGGCTGGCGATGGTGGTCGGCAATTTCGCCTATGGTCCGCTGGACCGCCTGTTCGGGACGCGCAAGTGGATCATCATGGGCGGCAATGCCCTGGCGCTGGGGTCGCTGACGGCCTTGGCGGTCGCCCCTTCTGCGGGTCTGGGGCAGGCCACGCTGCTGCTGGCCCTGCTGGGCTTTGGCGCGTCGTCGTTCGGCATGATCGTGGCGCATGGCCGGGCGTTCATTCCGGCCCATCTGACCGGGCGCGGTGTCACCCTGCTGAACCTGTTCGGGATCGGCGGCGTGGGGGTGATGCAACTGGCCACCGGGCCGATCTACCGCGCTGCCGACACGCCGGCACTGGCCTATAGTTATGTCTTTGGCGGCTTTGCGGTGGTGCTGGCCTGCGGGATGCTGGCCTATTTGGCCGCCGCCGACCGCACGGACTGATCCGTGTCTGCCCCCTTTCCCTTTGGCGCGTCAGGGCGTAAGACGCGGTCGGTCTGAACAAGGAACCAACCACATGGGCTACAGAATTGTCGTCGTCGGCGCCACGGGCAACGTGGGCCACGAAATGCTGAACATCCTCGCGGAACGTGAATTCCCCGTGGACGACATTGCCGCGCTTGCCAGCCGCCGGTCGCTGGGAACAGAAGTCAGCTTTGGCGACCGCACCCTGAAAACCCTTGATCTGGACACCTTCGATTTCACCGGCTGGGACATGGCCCTGTTCGCCGTCGGGTCTGACGCGACAAAAACCTATGCGCCGAAGGCGGCAAAGGCGGGCTGCGTCGTGATCGACAATTCATCGCTTTATCGCTATGACCCCGACGTGCCGCTGATCGTGCCAGAGGTGAACCCGCAGGCCGTCCACGGCTATGCCAAGAAGAACATCATCGCGAACCCCAACTGTTCCACCGCCCAGATGGTCGTGGCACTGAAGCCATTGCACGACCGCGCCACGATCAAGCGCGTGGTGGTCAGCACCTATCAATCCGTGTCGGGTGCGGGCAAGGAAGGCATGGACGAGCTGTGGGATCAGACAAAGTCGATCTACAACCCGACCGACAGCAAGCCCCCCACGAAATTCACCAAGCAGATCGCCTTCAACGTGATCCCGCATATCGACGTGTTCCTTGATTCCGGCGAGACCAAGGAAGAATGGAAGATGGTCGCAGAAACCAAGAAGATCCTTGATCCCGCGATCAAGGTCACGGCGACCTGCGTGCGGGTGCCGGTCTTTGTCGGTCATTCGGAATCCATCAATATCGAGTTCGAGACCCCCCTCGATGCGGACGAGGCGCGCGACATCCTGCGCGAATCCCCCGGCATCATGGTGATCGACAAGCGCGAGGATGGCGGCTACGTCACGCCCATCGAATGTGTGGGCGATTACGCCACCTTCATCAGCCGCATCCGCGACGACAGCACCGTCGACAACGGCATCAACCTGTGGTGCGTGTCCGACAACCTGCGCAAGGGCGCTGCCCTGAATGCCGTGCAAATCGCCGAACTGCTGGGACGCGAGTGTCTGAAAAAAGGCTGACCCTGACTGCGGATCACAGCCGGTCATGCGCCGGGTGACGCGCTGATCCCAAGGGGGGTGACCATCGGTCGCCCCCTTTTGTCATGACAGGCCGCCGGATCGCCGCAGGCTGCGGCAAGCGGGCATTGAGTTTGCAGGCGCAATTTGCGACACTGGCGCACGGTTTGTTCGCAGGGCCGCAAGACATCGGGATCACCCTTGGACCGCGACGCACACAGAATTCAGATCGCCGAATACGCGATGGGCTTGCTGGACGACAGCGACCGCCAAAAGGTCGCGCACCTGATCGCAACCGATCCCGACACCCGGGCAGAGGCCGCGCTGTGGACCGAAAGCCTTGTGGATCTGATGGATGTCGATGACGTGGCCCCGCCGCCCGCCCTGCTGTCCCGGATCAAGGCCGATGCGTTCGGTGCGCCGGACCGGGCGTGGTGGCAGGACATTTTTGCTTCCGAACATCGCACGACCCTTGTGGCCGTTGCGGCCACCAAGATCACGCTGATCGTCATTGTGGTCTGGTTGATGACGCTGTCTTGACGCCTGCCGTTCTGACCGGACGGCATCAGACAAGACCGCCGCGGCTGTTGCGCTATTCAGCCGACCATACAGCGGACGCGGATGCGCGACCTTGCAATGTGCGGCCCAGATAGACCACCAATGCCACCGCCGTCACCAGCGTCGCCGCAAAGGCCGCGCCGATCAGAGCCAGATCGCCGTCCGCCCCGTCGGCCAGCAAAACAGCGACAACCGCTGCCAGCGGGATATGGGACAGGGCAAAACAGACGCCTTGCACGCGGCGGATGTGGGACGCAGCAGGGATCATCATGCACCTTTTACAAAACAGTTCCGCAAGCCGGCATGGAGGCGGGCAGGCCACAGGCCGCACCGCACCCGCCTGCGTTCACCTTGCGGTTGTCGCAAAATTCGCAGCGCATGACAAGAAAATCCACAACACGGCGGCAGGTCGCGCCTAGGGCGATCAGATGGGATTGAACCGCGCGCTTGTTGGATCATAGGCTTCCAGCGTGCCTTCGCCGATATCGTTCCACAATCCGTGCAGCGACAGGCGGCCATCGTCCACCGCCTCCTTGACGAAGGGAAAGGTCATCAGGTTTTCCAGACTGACCAGCACCGCTTCTTTTTCCAGCGCCCGCAGCCGGTCCGCATCCTCGCCTGCGGGCAGACGATCGTAACCGGGGCGCAGGATATCCATCCAGCGGCCC